>JANMPY010000009.1:0-7838 GCA_031370095.1 Betaproteobacteria bacterium | reverse complement strand
CGCTGATACACGATTGAGCGTTGCGCACGCGAGAATGGTAATTCTTCGCGGTCGGCCTCGATGAAATATTGACGAATTTCCGGACGGATGTATTCGAATAGAAACCGGAAATGCGCAAGCAGTGGATAGTTGCGACGGATGGCTTGTTTGTCCTGGGTGTAGTCGACCAAACCAACCAGTGACAGCAGGGAAAAAAGGCTGGCCGGCCAGAACCAGACCGGGGTAAGCGGCGACAACGCCAGACACAACACTGCAAGCATCACGCAGCTCGCCCACGCCCAATAGCGTTGCGGTACGAGTGAATTGACGGCGCTGGGAACATTAAGCACGGTTTTCGATCTCCCTGATTGACGTGCGCAGATGATAGCAGTGCCGCGTGCTGCAAGTGTAGAGCGCCATTATGTGCGCCTCACCGGCTACAATTGGTCTGGAAGCCGCACCAGTGCTTTGGGTTGATCCTAGGGACCTCTCAAAACCCTGTCGTACCGGCGTAGGCGTCAAGGCTCGCTTGACTCCAAGTTTTATAAATAACGGATACTGCTGGCAAACTTGGACCCCGGCCCGGCGCAACCCTTGTGGTTGTACGCCGGGAAGACAATTTCGAGGTTTTTAGAAGTCCACCCTACGGCTGCGGCGCAGGCAGCTTGAGTGATTTCACCCTTGCCCAGCCCGGCACGCGTTGCTCAATTTTGCGCAGAATGTTTTCGTGCACGCGTTGCTGAAATTCGGCCGACACGGTGGGAGCTGAAAACTCTGGCACACGCACCTCGACACTCGTTACCGCTACGCCAACCTGCACGTTCACTGGCGTGATGAACACGTCATTTCGATTGCCAGGATTGCCGCTGTTGGTGCGCACATAAAGCGGATAGAAGTTGGCGCCCGCGCTGACCAGCCCCATATAGTCGCCGAGAAAATAGCCGCGTGCAATCGGTGCAGCCGCAAGGTCGAATGCGGCCGTGATGCGACGCTCGCTCCAGTTCACGCCGTCGCGCGAGGTCGCGAGCCAGTAGTCGACCGGCAGCGTGGCAGGGTCGGCGGTATTGCTGCGCATGTCGAAGTAACTCACGCCGATGGTGCCGTCGGCGCGTGCGTTGACGCTGGGAATGAGTCCTTGCACGTTGGCATCGGCGTTCACGCGCACCGGTGGCGTCCACGTCAATCCGCCGTCGATGGAACGTGAAAATGCAATCGCATCGCGCACGCCATTACTAAAACGCGCGTCCTGCCAAACCACATAAAGCTGCCCCTGTGCGCCGACCGAAATTTGTCCGAGGAACGCGCTGTCGCGAATGGCGTTGCCGGTTTCCGGATCGCGAGCGCCGATGCCGAGAAAACTCGCTACCGTAATCGGCGGTGACCATGTCGCGCCTTTGTCGCTCGAGCGCAGGACCACAAATTTTCCAGTCGAGCCACCGGCACTGGTAAGTTGCGTGAAGAAATTAATCAAAGTGCCGTCCGGCAACACGGCGATCACGTTGCCAATCGTCTGACTGCCAACGCCGGGATCAAAGATCGCGCGCGCGGGCTCCCACGTCGCGCCGCCGTCGATGGTGCGCGCAAAAAAAGCCGGGCCGCGATTGTCTGTCGTGAGGCGGTCCCACACCGCGTAGACGTAACGCGAATCGCCTGAATCGGCGGTGATAGTGTTCTTGTCGTTGAAAAATTGTGCGCCGTCGCGAATGAGTGGGAGCGGGTTACCCCACGTGCGGCCACCGTCGGTTGAGCGGCTCACCAGCATCGCCGAGCTTGCCCCGACTTGAAACTCGGCACCGCTAACGCCGAGCGAAAGTTGGTAGGCAACACCGTTCGGCGAAAAAGTTACCCACGGATCGCTGGCGCGCTCGAAGTCGCCGCCGTTGGCCACGTTGCCACCGCCGCAGCGGGACACAGGCAGGTCACGTGACGTCCACGTCGCACCGGCATCAAACGATACGCCGACGGCGATGCCCTGTGATGCGCCGTTCGACCAGCGGTCTTGCTGCCACGTACCGATGAGGTTGTTGGGGTTCGTTGGGTTGACGGCGATGTGTGGCTCAACTTCAGCATTGGCATACAGTGTGCCGGCGTTGGGCACACCCGCGCAGCCTGCGGTGAACGCCGACGCCGCAGAGACCAGACCGGGCGGCGTGGGTGGGGCGATTGGTGTTGGATCGGGTGAGGTCGTCGATGAATTGCCGCCGCCGCCGCCGGAGCACGCGCCGAGCACCAGTGCGATGATTAATGCGTTGTGGATTTGCTGATAACGGCGGGTGGTAGGCATCGTGTTTTGCCTCGTAAAAAAAAGTGCGCCGACGCGCATCCCGCCTTAGCCTTTCGGCACGATCAATATCTTGCCGTCACGCTCGCCCGCCGCCGCTGCGGCAACGGCCTCTTTGATCTGGCTGATGTCGTAGCTTGCCTGTACGCGGGCTTTCAATTTTCCAGTTGCGATCAATTTACCGAGCTCGCCGAACACCGCCATTTGTTGCGCCGGCGTGGCTTTGCGAAACCATAGCGCCAGCCAGAATCCACGCAGCGTGATATCGCGAAACACGAACGACGACGGCGACACCACGCACGATTCACGACTCATCATGCCGTAGTTCACGAGCACGCCGCCGTCCGTGAGGCAACTGGCAAGATTGTCCGTCGCAATGCCGCCGACGGCATCAATGCCCAGCCGGATTTTCGCGCCGCCGGTTGCGTCGGCGACGCGCTTACCCAGGCCATCGCCATCGACCAGCACCACGTCGCCACCCATTGCCTTCACCGCTGCAACTGCAGACTCCCGACGCACAATATTCACCGTTTTCAGACCGCGAATTTTTGCAAGCTGGATCAGGTATTCGCCGACGCCGGAATTAGCCGCGTTTTGAATTACCCAGTCACCCGGCTGGAGATCGACAAACTCCTGCAGCATCAAGTGCGCAGTCGGCGGGTTCACCGTCATCATCGCCAATTGTAGCGGGTCGATACCATTTGGCAGCGGCATGAGTTTGGCCGCGTCTGCCACCATGTGTGTTGACCAGGTACCACCGCCAACGGGTAGCAGCACGGTTTGGCCAACGGCAGGAGTGGTAACGGCCGAACCGCATTCAACGACGACGCCGACGCCTTCATTGCCGCCGATCGCCGGCAGTGGCGGCAGCATGCCGTAGACGCCGGTGAGCGTGAGCACGTCTGAGGGATTGATCGGCGCGGCCAGCACTTTAATCAATACCTGCGCTGCAGTTAGCGGTGGGAGCGTGAATTCGACTGCCGCAATCGATGCTTGCGGGACTGGGCCTCGTTCTGCATATTGTGCGCGTTGCATGTGCTTTCCTTCGCTGGGATCGGGGTAACAGTGATGATAGTTTGCCAGAGAATATGTCACGTTAGCCGACATTACAAAATCGGCGTGGTCAGCTGCCGAGTTGCAGTTGCCACTACGAAGCGCCGGGGCTCATGCTGTCTTCAGCCTGGTTGTTGGGGTCACGATGCGCGCTTCCCTGATCGGTAAATTACAAAACGCTGCAATCAGGGCAAGCACGATGTCGGCGATCCACATGCTCTGGTAGTTTCCATATTCGGTCACCGCGATGCCACCCAGCCATGCACCAAAAAATCCGCCGACTTGATGCGAAAGCAAGGTGAGACCAAACAGCGTCGCCAGGTAGCGGGTGCCAAATAATTTGCCAACCAGCGCAGCGGTAGGCGGAACGGTGGCGAGCCAGGTGATCCCCAAGCCTGCAGCAAAGAGATAAAACGTCGTGGCGGTTTTCGGCGCGTACAAATAAGCGCCGATTAAAATTGCGCGCGAAAAATACATCCAGAACAAGATCAACTTGCTGCGATATTTTTGCGTGCCCCAGCCAACGACAAGGCTGCCTGCAATGTTGGCCAGACCAATGATGGCCAGCGACCAGCTCGCCACTTGCGGCGGCAAACCACAAAGCTCGACTTCACCGGGCAGATGCGTCATCAGCAGCGCGATGTGGAATCCACAGGTAAAAAAACTGGCGTGCAGCAACAGGTAGCTGCGGTCGGTGAGTGCTTGTTTCAGTGCCGCTCTCATCGTTTGTTGGTGTGCTTGTGGCGACACACTGGAGGAGCCTGCATCTGTTTTCGCCCCATTGCCTGATTGGGTCGGCTCGGGCTGTCGACGCAACACGAGCGCCAGCGGCAATGCGGCGAGCGTCATGATCGCGATGGACCACATCGCGGTCATTACGCCGAATCCGCTGATGAGTTTTTGCAAAATCGGCGCAAACAGGAACTGGCCAAGCGAGCCGCCGGCGCCGATGATGCCGGAAGCGACGCCACGATTTTCGGCGGGAAGCCGTTGTGCAGCGGCGCCAAACAACACCGAAAAGCTACAGGCACCGCCGCCTGCGGCACTCAATATGCCGATTGAAAAAATCAATCCCGCCGAGGTACTCATGTAGGGGGTGAGGGCGCTACCAACGGCTAACACAATAAAGCCGGCGGCCAGTACACGCCCCGGTCCATAGCGATCCGCGACGGCTCCGGCGATGGGCTGCGCTGCGCCCCAAATAAATTGGCCCACGGCCATCGCAAAGCTGATGCTGGCAATGCCCAAGCCAGTGCTGGTATTGAGCGGCGAAACAAACAATCCCAGCGAACGGCGTGTGCCGTCCACGACCAGCAGGATCGCTGCGGCGACAAGGGTGATAGTCCAATAATTTTGATTTTTAGCGTGCATTTTTCATGGTTTCGGGGCGGCTCGGTTGCGACAGATCAGCGTACCCGTTGCGCTTGATACTGTGTCGGAAAACCATTTTCCGCTACTGCAGTTGGTGCGCCGCCCGCCGCCCGGCATTTGATTGATTTTCCTTGACGAATCAACGGCTTTCGTGTAAATTTCTAAGCGCAGTCGCATTCGCAGTGTATGCAGTTACTTTGTGCTGAAGTATTCGCTCTTAAGTGAGCCAGATTCTTTGTACCATTTACGCTACCTGATGTCAGTAAGGCTGCCTTTCCGCTGGGGAGTTTCCCGGTGTTTATTTTTAAGGAATTAACATGAGTACAGGTACCGTTAAATGGTTTAACGACGCTAAAGGTTTTGGTTTCATTACGCCGGATGGCGGTGGCGAAGATCTTTTCGCACACTTCTCGGCTATTGATGGCAATGGCTTCAAGTCGCTGAAAGAAAACCAAAAGGTTTCTTTCGAAATCACGACCGGCCCTAAAGGCAAACAAGCTACCACGATCAAGCCGCTGTAATTGGCTTGGCAATACGGTAGTCGCAGTAAATAAAAACGGCAACCTTCGGGTTGCCGTTTTTTTTGCTCCTTGACACGCGACACTAATTCAAACCATCGAGAAATTTTGAAATCGCAAGCCTGGCGCTTGGTTCATTAAGGGTCGGTGCGTGGCCGCGGCCTGCAATGTTTAGTGAAATCAGCTGCGGTAATCGCCGCGACATCTCGGCCAGTGTTTCCATCGATAAAATATCTGACGATTGACCGCGAATGACCAGCATCGGTCTTTTACCCACGCTATCGAAAAGCGGCCACAAGTTTGGCGCAGCGGTGCCGGCATTCACCCCTTCCGCGATTGCCGGGTCGTAATCCAGCATCGGCGCATTGCCCTCCTGAACATAAAGGTCGCGCGCCATGGCGTGCCAATTGTCGTCGTTGAAATCGGCGAGCGCCTCACCATTGATCAACATCGTCTGTCGCGCCGCTTCATCCCAAGTGTTAGCTGGGGCGGTTTTGCCAACGTAGGTGGCGATACGCGCGACACCGCGTGGATCAATTTCCGGTCCGATATCGTTTAGCACGGCAGCCTGAATGCGCTGCGGCTCTGTTGCCATCAACAAGAGAGCCATCAGACCCCCGAGCGATGTGCCGATTACTACCAGCCGCGGAATGTGCAGCACGTCCAGCAGTGTGCCCATGTCGCGCGCATATCGTTCGGGGTGGTAGCGCGTAGGATCGGTGTCGCGCGCAGAACGCCCACGTCCCCGTTGGTCTGGGCATATCACGCGACGGGATTGTTGCAACTCGTTTGCCAGATCCGCAAAGTCTTTGCTGTTCCTAGTTAATCCGGGCATGCAGAGAATGACCGGTGCGTCCACCGTTGGCCCAGGATAATCGCGGGCGTAGAGCCGGAGCCCGTCGTCGCTCTCGTAAAAGACATCGATATAGTTCATGAGTGTGTGTGAAAAGATTTACAATAAAAAAAATTCAAATTGAGCAATTTATGAATGCAATTACAGCAGCGCGCCAGCGTGTTTTGGATGTCTATGCGTGACCACATATGAAAATAAGCCGTGACGACGGCAAGACCGCGCGGCCTCGCAGCGGTTCCAGGCCAAAGCGCGCCACCGTAGGTCGACCGCGTAAAGCGGCTGGCAATGTCGATGCGTCTGACCGCATTCTCGACGCTGCAGAAGACCTTTTTTCGAAGCGCGGGTTTGATGGGGTCACGATGCGCGAAGTGGCGATCCTGGCCAACGTCGATGCCGCGCTTGCGCATTATTATTTCGCCACCAAGCAGGGATTGTTCGACGCGGTACTGGAGCGGCGCGCAGAATTGTTTTTTTCCGAGCGCATGGAAGCGTTCGACGTTTATGAGGCCACGCACGGTGACAAAGCCACGGTGGAGGGTGCCGTCGCCGCATTTCTGATTCCGTTGCTGGAGCGCGCCCGTAAAGGTGATGATGGCTGGAAAAATTATTTTCGCCTGATCGCGCTGGTCAACAATGACGCTTCTCACGTTGCGCAGTCCATCATGTCGTATTTCGATCCACTGGTGCATCGGTTGATTACGGTGGTCAAGCGTGCGCTCCCGGATGCCCGTGAGGAAGACCTGTTCTGGTGTTTTCACTTTCTGACTGGTGCACTCACGCTCGCGCTTTCGCGTACCGGACGGCTCGACCGCGTTAGCGGCGGGCTCTGTCGCTCGGATGATCTCGCCTCGATTGAGCCGCGAATGGTTGAGTACTGTGCGGCCGGCTTCCGCAGCGTTTGCACGCCTGATCGGAAACCAGCCACAAAGTAAAGTCGGCGACGCTGTTCCCGTCGACGTTTGTGTCAGAACTTCAGGGTGACGGACGCCTTCACGATACGAGGATCGCCGTAGAAGGTCGTGATGCTGTTGGAGAACGCACCGAACGCGTAGCCGGCCACCTTGTAGCGCTTGTCTGTCAGGTTGCGTCCATTCAGTGCGACCTGCAACTTGCTGTCCTTAGCAGTCCACACCAGACCCGCGTCCCACACCGAGTATCCCGCTTGCACCAGTTGGACGTTTTGGGATACGGCAGCATCCAGCGCCGCCGCGCCGCTCAGGCGCACGAATTCAAACTGATTCACCTTGTCCTTATAGGACAGACTGTTGGACAAGGCGAATCCACCAGCCCTGCCCATGATCGCCATCGGCCATTCGTACGTCGCTGTGATGCTCGCTGTTTTTTTCGGCGTGTTCTGGAACTCTGCGGCACCTGCAACGTTGATGAGGGCGGCTGCGGCACCGGTCAGGCCGTTGGCGACGATCCATTCCTTGTATTTCGCGTCGATAAAACCCACCATGCCGCTTACGGTCAATGCGTCGGTCACACGTGCAAGCGCTTCGAGTTCGAAACCCTTAATCTCGGCCTTACCGGCATTAGTCACGTTACCCGCAAAACCATTGACGTTACCAGCGGCATCAAAAGTAGGCACTGAACCGGGAATCTGGACGTTGGAGTAGTCGGTGTAAAACACGGCGACATTGGTCTGAACCCGGCCGTTATTAAACGCAGATTTCAGTCCCATCTCATAGGATTTGACCTCTTCGGGCTTGACACCTTTTCGTTTTTCAAGCGACAAAGCACTGTTTGGGTTTCCGCCCAAATCCATGCGCGGATCGAAGAA
>JANMPY010000121.1:0-3127 GCA_031370095.1 Betaproteobacteria bacterium | reverse complement strand
GCGCATCCATTCGCCTGCCGTGCCGTCGAGAAAATATTTGAGCGGCGCGGCCATGTTGCCGAAGCGGGTGGGTGAGCCGAGCGCGAGACCGGTGCATTCGGCAAGATCGGCAGCCGTCACGTAGGGCGCGCCATCGGGCGGAATGTCAGGTGCAGCGACGGTGGTGACTGCCGCCACTTTCGGCACCGTGCGCACGCGTGCGACCATGCCGGGTACGCTGTCAATGCCTCTGGCGATGTGGCGCGCCAGCTCCTGCACCGAGCCCGAGTGGGAATAGAACAGCACTAAAATATCGGACATGTCGAATCCTCAAAATGAGTCGGTATTATACGAAACACAATTTAGTCCCCAGATGAAAAAAACGCTCACCCAACTTTTCCAATACGTCCGCCTCGTTGCCCGTCGCTTCAATGAAGATCGCTGCCTGATGGTGGCGGGCAGCCTCACCTACACGACGCTGCTGGCGCTGGTGCCGCTGTTCGCGGTCACGATTGCGTTGACGGCGCGGGTGCCGATGGTGCGTGATTTTATTCTTCAGGTGAAATCATTCATCGTGCAAAATTTATTGCCCGACGTGGCTGGCCGCATGGTCGGCGATTACATGGAGCAGTTCGCGCAAAACGCCGCGCGGCTGACGGTGATCGGGCTGATCATGATTGCGGTCACCGCGATTGCGCTGATGTTCACGATTGATGGCGCGTTCAATGACATTTGGCGCACCAAACAGCGACGCTCATGGTGGAAGCGCCTGGCCGCGTGTTTGTCGTTGCTGACCGTAGGCCCCGTACTGATTGGTGCGAGTCTGTCGATGACATCGTATTTTGTACATTTGACACGCACGTTTGATCGCGTGCTGCCAATGCTCGATGACTGGTTGCTGAAATTGATTCCGTTCGCGCTGACCACCCTGGCTCTCGTGCTCGCCTATCGCACCGTGCCGAACCGCTACGTGCCGACGCGCCACGCGCTCGTTGGTGGAATATTTGCGGCATTGTTGTTTGAGCTGGTCAAACATTTGTTCGTGGCCTACGTCGTGCGGGTGCCGACCTATAGCCTGGTTTATGGCACGTTTGCGAGCGTACCGATTTTTCTGCTGTGGCTATTCTGTTGTTGGATGGTCGCACTGCTGGGCGCGGAAGTGGCGGCAACACTATCGTATTTTCGGCATGCGCCAATTGCACCGAGGCTGCGCGGCCATGCACCCTCAATGCGCGTGCGGGAGGCGACGCGGATAGTCGATGCACTGGCGTTAAGCGCAACGCCGCTTGCGTTCAATGCGCTTCGATTGCGCGCACCGATGCCAATCGATATTGCTGAGGACATATTGCATGATTTGCTCGGCGCAAAAATTGTTGCGCGCGCGACGACGAAACAATATGAGTTGGCCACCACGCGCGAAGCGATTCTCGATGAGGATATTCGCGCGGCGGTGGGTGCGGATTAGTGTCGTGACACTAACTGCTACGAGGTCTGAAACTGGAATAAATCAAAACGTGACGTGCGTTCGACGAGCGTGGTGGCGCGCACGAGGGTGCTTTCGCCGCGCTCTATAAGCTCGAATTCGCGCAGATCAGAAAATGTATCTGTCAGCGTAATCACCGTGTCGTTGTCCCAGCCGGGCGTGGTGTTTTGCAGCACCAATGCGGGCGCAGGCTTGGTTCCGCTGCCGATGGTGGCCTCAATCGTGATGCTTGCGGCTGACGGCGAAATCAGCTCCACACCAAATTCGAGGGCGCTGCCTTCGAGCGAGGTCAGCCAGCGCACAATGCCAACGTTCCAGGTGCGCCCGCCGACGAAGCGTACGCCGACAACTTCACCGACCGTGACCCCGACCGTGCCGCCTGACTCACGATACAGACGCAGGCCATTGGCGCTTTGATTGAGGACACTCCATTCTTCAACGCCGACCGCCTGCGATACGGCGTCGCGCGGGATTTTCAGCAGCGGAATGGTATCGCCATCGCGAATCGCTTTTGCGTCCGCTTCCGGATCATCAAGGGTCGCAAGCTCGGTGAAGTAGGCGATGGCCTTGATGCCGCCACAGAGCGCCACCGAGGAGTCGGCAGGATTGCGGCGAAATTGTCGTTTCGGCGGATCACCCCACAGGCGAATGAGACGCTGTTGCAGGTCGGTCGTGTCGTGGGTGGCGCGGCTTTTTGCGGCGCTGCCTGCGCCCCCGCCCGCAGCGGCATTTTGGGCACGAAGGCGTTGCTGCAATTTTTCGACCAGCCGCGTCGGATCGACGAGCCGGAATATTTGCCCCGCTGGTGGTGGCACACCTGGCACCAATACCTTTGGCGGTTGATCCCCGTCGAGCGCGACGAGAAAAAATCGTTGCAGATTGAGGCCTTCGTTGCTGCTGTGAATATCGATGAGCCCGCGATTCTGTTTTAATATTTCCTGAACCTGATCGAGTTCCTTGAACATCAAACGATACGGGTCGGCGAGCGAAATCATCAGCACATCGCTGTAGAGATGCAGCATGCTCGATTTCGTCTGGGCGTCGGCAATCTCGGCCAGCAAGCCCTGCTCGTCGGCATGCTGGTACAGTGAATGCAGCTCCTGCCACACGCCCGGTGGACAGGGATGGTAAGTTTTGTAGCTTTGCAGCAGCTGCGACTGCAAATAAAACATCGCCCCGTAAATGGCTGCGGGCAGATTTTTCTTCGCGTTGAACATCATCAGCTTGCTGGGCTTTTCCAGCAAAAAAATCTTGTAAGCGTTCGCACATTGCGTGCGCAGATTGCGCGCCGCGTCGAACGCCTCGCGCTGCCGCACAGGCAGCGGCAGCACGCTGTAGGCGTAGATCGCTTCGAGCTCATCGAGCAACACCGCGACGACGGGACGATACACATCGACAAGTGCCGTGCGTTCCTCAGCAGACATTTTGGCGCGGTTCAGCGCCTCGATGTTATGCGCCACCATGTTGGCGGCCTGAAATGTTTTCGTCAGTGGTAACGACTCAATCCAGATGCGGGCTTTTTTCGGGTTAGTCTCGATTTCCTTCGGCAGCGAGCCTACCGATGCCGGTACTGAGAGGCTTAACGCCATGTTTCCCCCGTGAATTTTGTTGGAGTGCCGATGTCTACTGAGCGTTCGCGCCCAACATCACATAAGCCCGGTATTA
>JANMPY010000115.1:0-3477 GCA_031370095.1 Betaproteobacteria bacterium | reverse complement strand
GCCGAGCGTGACGCGCGAACCCCCGCGAATCTCGGGCTGTTCGAGGTCGACGAGGCGGCCCTCCCGGCGGTCGCCGAGCAGCTTCAGCCGCGGATTGTGCTGTTGATGAACCTTTTTCGGCGCGCTTGTGGCCGATGATGATATTGAAATGCGATTTGAGTTTGTTGTCGCGCGTGAGCAGGTCGTCAAGATTGCGATACAAAAAGCGGTACGCCCAAATACGCTCGAACATCAGATGCAGGTAGAGCCACATGTCTTCCATCGCGCTCGCCGCGTCGGAAACTTCACCCGGCGAGAGATCCATCGCTTTCTCAAATTCGGCAAACAAGTGATGGATGATCTCGTCCTTGTTACGAAAATGATAGTAGAGATTGCCCGGGCTGATGTTGAGTTCATCGGCGATATGGCCGGTGGTGACATTGGTCTCGCCCTGATGATTGAAAAGTTCAAGACTCACCCTGAGGATGCGCTCGCGGGTGCGCGCAGAGCGGGACGGCGGTGGCGGTTGAGGTGAATGTGTCGGCATGGGTGGATATTACTACGCGGCTGGCGGGGCATTCGTGGAGCGCTGTCCAACCTCAGACGGCGCGATTTGCGCGAGCCCCAAAACGCCGCCGACCCAGCGGATGATCGGGTGATCACGCGAGGCTGGATTTGGAGACCTGTAAAATACTTTGTCAATAATCAATAACGCGCCCTCAATAACAAAATGACCGCCGCCACCCAAGCCATCTTTCTAAGCTACGCGTCCCAGGATTCCGCCGCCGCGCGCCGCATCTGCGATGCCTTGCGCGCTTAGGGGCTGGAAGTCTGGTTCGATCAATCTGAATTACGTGGCGGCGATGCCTGGGATGCATCAATCAGAAAGCAGATCAAGGAATGCACGCTGTTTGTGCCGATGATTTCAGCATCGACCAATGCGCGCAGCGAAGGCTACTTTCGCCTCGAATGGAAACTCGCGGTGGATCGTTCGCATTTGATGGCGGATGACCAAACTTTTTTCTTGCCCGTGGTGCTCGATGATTCAGTGGAGCCGACTGCACGTGTGCCGGATAAATTCCGCGAGCGGCAGTGGTCGCGATTGAATTCTGACGGCGCGATTGCAGCATTTACGGCGCGGGTAAGCAAACTCCTTGCTGGGAGCGGTGTTTCAGCTATAAATGCCCCGAACGCCGCGCCAATCCTCGTGAAACCCGCATTGCACGCTGGCTCGACACCGGACGCGGACGAAGGCTTCTGGGTCGCCGTGTTGCCATTCAAATATCGCGGCGGCAATGCGGACATTGCTGCGCTGGCCGAGGGCATGTCGGAAGAAATCGTCACCGGGCTTTCGCGATTTTCATATCTGCGCGTCATTGCACGCGGCGCGACGCTGCAATTGCCGAGTGAGGTTTCCGATGTGCGCTTGATCGGCAAAGAGCTTGGCGCGCGATATGTGATGGAAGGCAATCTGCGTCAGGCGGGCGCGTTGTTGCGCGTATCGGTGCAGTTGGTCGATGCGAGTACGGGCGCGCATCTGTGGGCGGAAACGTATGATCGCCCCTTCAGGCCGGAAGCTGTTTTCGCGTTGCAGGATGATCTTGTTCCGCGCATCGTTTCCACCGTCGCCGACATTTACGGCGTGCTGTGCCACTCCATGAGTGAGATCGTTCGCAATCGCCCCATTGACCAACTGAGTCCGTATGAAGCGCTGCTGCACAGCATGGGTTACTTCGAGCGAGTCACGCCGGAGGCGCATGCGGACGCGAGAGCCTGTCTGGAGCGAGCCGTCCAACAGGCACCAAACAATGGTGCTTGCTGGGCCGTTTTGTCGGGTTTGTACAATAACGAGCACGGCTTCGGGATGAATGTGCTCCCGAATTCACTTGATCGCGCCTATGCGGCCGCGCAGCGCGCCGTGGGTACCGCCCCCGCCAGTAATTTCGCGTATCAGCAATTGGCCTGGGCATCGTTCTATCGTAAGGAATTCGAGGCCGCGCGGATTGCTGCGGAGCGGGCCCTGAAATTGAACCCGATGGACGGTGCCGTCATCGCCAACCTGGGCATGATATTGGCGTTCAGCGGGGAGTGGGATCACGGTTGCGCGTTGATCGAGAGAGGGTCGGAGTACAACCCCAATCTTCCGTCATGGCAATGGATGGCCAGCACCTTCAATGCGTACCGAAAGCGCGACTACCGCACCGCGCTGGAGGCGGCGGCCAAATCCAACGTGCCCAGCTTCATCCTTATGCGTATCCTCATTGCCGCGTCATACGGGCAGCTCGGTAATCGCGAGGCGGGCAGCAAGGCACTACTGAAACTGCACGCGGACAAGGCGGGTTTTATCGCGCTGGCAAATGAATGGCTGGAGAAATGGTTCGATGCGGAAATGATCGAACATTTGTTCGAGGGGCTGCGCAAGGCCGGGCTGGACATCCCCGCAGCCGACATCAAGCCTTCAGCAATGCCCGCCCCGGCGCATAGCCCCTGCCCCGCCATCGCCGTGCTCCCCTTCACCAACATGAGCATTAACCCCGACGACGAATATTTCGCCGACGGCATCACCGAGGAAATCATCAACGCGCTCGCACAGATTGATGGCCTCAGGGTGGCGGCACGTACTTCGTGTTTCGCGTTCAAGGGCAGGAACGAGGATCTGCGCGTGGTCGCCGAAAAGCTCGGTGTGAGCAGCGTGCTGGAAGGCAGTGTGCGCAAAGCCGGATCGAAGCTGCGCATCACCGCGCAACTCATCAATGCGGCCGATGGCTGCCACCTCTGGTCGGAGCGCTATGATCGCGAACTCATTGATGTGTTTGCGATGCAGGATGAAATAGCCGCCGCCATTGCCACCAGGCTACAGGTCTCAATGGCCGGACAACTACCAAACCCGCCGCGACCGGCAATCAAAAATACCGAAGCCTACGAATTGTTGATGAAGGGGCGCGTGCTGCTGAACCGCCGGGGTCGTGCGCTGCTGGAGAGCCGCGTGTGTCTGGAGCGCGCAGTGGCGTTGGAGTCTGACAACGCCGAAGCGCTCGCCCAGTTGGCCAACTGCTACCGACTGCACGCGCTTTATGGCATTGCGCCGTCCATCGAAATGATGCCACGCGCACGCACATTGGCCGAGCGTGCGCTGACGCTAGACCCTTTGTCGAGCGAGGCGCTCACCTCGCTGGCCAATATTGTCGGCACCTATGATTGGGATCCTGCCGCGTCTTTTGCGCTCTCGGAAAAGGTACGGGCCAGCGATCCGTCGAACGTTCGGGCGCTGTGCGAACCTGCCTACTGGCTCTCCATGCTGGACACGGAACCTTCGATACTGGACCGCGCGCTTGACGATCTGCGCACCGCGCGCAATCTCGATCCGCTGAATGCGTGGGTCGCCGCGATGCATGCGGCCTCTCTTCGCTTCGCGGGCAAATTCAGCGAGGCCATTGCAGCCGCGCGGCAAGCAGTGGCGCTGGATGCCGAAAATTTCCTTGCGCACTGGTCGGTCGT
>JANMPY010000106.1:0-34964 GCA_031370095.1 Betaproteobacteria bacterium | reverse complement strand
GCGCCGCTCGCACCCGAAACCCGCGCCGACATTCACGCGAAAGTAGCGGGCGACATGTGGCGTATTGGTGTCGGCTCGGCACTCATCCTTGCCTTCATCCCGCTATTCATCATGTTGATCATCGCCAAGGTCTACATCGGTCGTTCACGTCGCGCGCTGGCGTTTGCCGACAAGAAGACTCAGGAAGCCGAAATCAGCAACGTGAACCGGCAGGTGACCGAGGCACGCCTGCAAGCGTTGCAAGCCCAAGTGGAGCCGCATTTTTTGTACAACACCCTCGCCAATGTGCAAGCGCTGACCGAAGTCGATCCGCCGGCTGCCAATCAAATGGTTGGCCACCTTATTCAGTATTTGCGTGCATCGCTGCCGAAAATGCGCGAGACCTCGTCCACGGTCGGCCAGGAAATCGAGCGCGTCCGCGCGTATCTGAATATTTTGAAAATGCGCATGGGCGCGCGGCTGGAATTTGGCATCGACGTGCCTGACGATTTACTGATAGCGCCCTTCCCGCCGATGATGTTGCCCTCGCTGGTCGAAAACGCCATCAAGCACGGGCTGGAACCGCAACGCGAAGGTGGCCGCATTGATGTCGTTGTCACGCGTATATTCACGGCCGACGGTGATCGAATCCGTTTGCAAGTGAAGGACACCGGCAAAGGCCTGACCGACGCGCCGATTCAGGCGGGCGGTGGCGTGGGCCTGACCAATTTGCGTGAGCGCCTGAATGCGCTGTATGGAGAGAAAGCGAAGTTCACCATCGAATCCAATGTGCCAAAAGGTGTGGTCGCGATGATCGAGCTTCCGGCCACGCTGGCAGCACAACAAGCTGCGTCGCCCAGCGTGGGCACGCGCGCCAATTTCATGGCGCAGCCGCCGAAGACCGGCTGGCGTCGTGCCTGGGGTGCTGCGACCAAAACGCATAGCGTGTGGACCAGAATTCTCTCGACCATCTTTGTCAGCTTGATTGCCGTGCTCGCGGTATTGCTGGTGGTCGGCCTGATCGCGCTCTATACGGGCTGGCTCCCGGTGCATATGGGGAAATCGCAGCTCGGCAGTTTGGAAGGCATGGCGCTGGGCTCGGTGGGCTTGTTGATCGGCTTTGGCGTGGCCGCACTGGCGATAGCGATTGTTGTCGCGGTGATCTATGGTTTGGGTTTCCTGTTTGCAGGTTTACTGATTTTTATTCCGGTTGTCATTTTGATTTCGTTGGTGCCGGCGCTGGCACCGTTTGCGGTGGTCGGGTTTGCGTTCTACTGGTTCTGGTGGCGCAAACGCGCAAAGACTGGCGTCACCGATGTGACGGGAAAATAGTGACGGCATAATAATGAATCTATCCATGCAGAAAAAACAATCATGACGATTACCGCGATCATCGCCGAGGATACGTGAACCGGGAATTCGCGTCCCGTGGGACGCGCCGGTGAGCGCCCAAGCCGCATGCAGGCGGCGCGGGAGTGACTAACGAAGCTAACGATGCAGAAAAAACAACCATGACGATTACCGCGATCATCGCCGAGGATGAACCCATCCTCCGCGCGCAACTAAAATCCAAGCTCGCCAAACTGTGGCCGGAACTCAACGTTGTCGCTGATGTAGGTGACGGTGAAGCTGCGCTGGAAGCGATTGGCGAACATCAACCGCAGCTGGCATTTCTCGATATCCAGATGCCGGAAATGACCGGCGTGGAAGTGGCGAAAAGTCTTAGCGCCAATCGCGCACTGCGATGCCACGTGGTGTTCGTCACCGCTTTTGACCAATACGCAGTCGAAGCATTCGAAACCGGTGCCATCGACTATGTGTTGAAACCCTATAGCGACGAACGCCTCAAAGCGGCGGTCGACCGGCTCAAAGAACGCTTATCCATCGTGCCCGCGCCGCCGCCGCAAAATTTGGAAGCGCTGCTCGCTCATCTTTCGGCCAAGCTGAATCCGCAGAATGAAAAACTGAAATGGATCAAAGCCAACATCGGCTCGAACCTGCGCTTGATTCCGATTGAGGACGTGCTGTTTTTTCAGTCTGATGAAAAATATACACTGGTCGCCACCAGGGAATTCGATGCCTTGATCAAAACGCCGATCAAGGAAATTCTCGACGGTATCGACACCGAAAAATTCTGGCAAATTCACCGCTCAACCATCGTCAATGCGACGGCCATTGAAGCAGTGTCGCGCGACTTTCGCGGGCAGGCGACCGTGAAAGTTAAAGGTCGGAAGGAAAATCTCACCGTGAGTCGACCGTTTTCGCATTTGTTTAAGCAGATGTAAGCAACGGGCGCCTGTAGCTCTCGGCATCGCGCGATGCTGAATCACCGATCGCGAACTACGCTGCGCCAATACGGGTTATGTCAAAGTCCAGCATCGGCGGGGCTTTCCAGCCATTTTCACGCCAGGCGGCAAGCTGGTAGCGGTGTTTCGTTTTGCCTGCACCTGCACGCGACTCTCGTGCATTCGCCGTCGCGCATGAATTGGCTACAATCATTCCATTGGACCGCTTAAGCTGGTGAAGTGGAGCGCGCCCGCCCTGCACCGCGAAAAAATCGATATGCCTCAAACGCAAAATCAAGTGAGCAAAAAATGATCTATGCCCTCGGCGACAAAAAACCAATCCTTCACGGCAACAACTACATCGCTCCCAACGCCTCCGTCATCGGCGATGTGGTACTTGGCAAAAATGCCAACGTGTGGTTCAACGTGGTGATTCGCGGTGACAACGACACCATCACCATCGGCGAAAACGTCAACATACAGGATGGCTCGGTGCTGCACACAGATGAAGGCGTTGCGCTCACGCTGGAAAAGGGCGTGAGTGTGGGCCATATGGTGATGTTGCACGGCTGCACCGTCAAGGAGGGCTCACTCATCGGCATCAAGGCGGTGGTACTAAATCGCGCTGTGATCGGTCGTGATTGCCTGATCGGAGCCAACGCGCTGATCCCGGAAGGCAAAGTGATTCCGGATCGTTCGCTGGTGGTAGGCTCACCGGGGCGCGTGGTGCGGCAGCTAAGCTTTGATGAAGTCATCCACGTGCGCTGGATCGCGCAGCACTACGTGGACAACGCGGCGCGCTATGCGAGTGAACTCGTGCAGATTACCTGACCCACATTTTCCTGCAATTATTTCTGCATGTCGTCATTGTGCCTACAAGCCCGGACCCGTCGTTAAGCGCCACGCGCACGCGCATCATTCGCGCCGACCGTGGCGCGCTGCTGGCGTACTCGCTGATGCTCGCTTACGCAAGCCTGAATCCTTTTTTTGGCTGGCGCTGGCCGGAGGTGTTTACGTTCTTCGTTTGGCCGAAGTACGTGATTGCGTTCGATGTCATGCTCAATATTGCCGCATACGCGCCGCTGGGCGCGATGCTCGCCGCTTTGTTGCGGGATCGCCGGCACATCGCGACGGTAAGGATTACGCACCGCGCGCAAATCTGCGCACTCGCGGTCGCGGCAAGTGCTGCGCTTTCGTTTGGCTTTGAATTTTTACAGTCATTTCTGCCGGGGCGGGTGTCTTCGTTTGTAGATTTGTCGGCGAACACGGTCGGCGCGGCGGTAGGCGCAGCACTGGTTCTGGCGACACCGGGCCGCCTCCTCATCGGCGCGTGGCGGAATTGGCGGCATCGATATTTTTCATCCTCCTTTGAGACCGGCTGGGGCCTAATTTTGCTTGGCTGCTGGATATTTGCGCAGATCAATCCGGCGATTCCGTTTTTCGAGGCCGGCCACATCGCGAATCCGTTCGACACGGCGAATGCGCATCCTTACAACCCATTGGTGTTACTGCCGCAGGCGATCGGTATCACGCTCAACGTGTGCGGATTCGCGCTGTTTGTGGCGTTGTTGATGCGACCGAACCGTGGAGTGATGCTCAACGTGATGTTGCTGCTCGCGGCCGGTTTCGTGATCAAGGTGGCGATGGCGGCACTGATGTTGAAAGCGCCACAAATGATCGACTGGATGGCCCCCGCGACCGTGATCGGGCTAACCTCGGGATTGATTCTGGCGGCATATTTCTCACGCTTTAGTTTCCGTTGGCGCGCATTCTGTGCCACGCTATTTGTTTTTGCGGGCGGCCTGATGGCGAAAATCACCAGCATCTACGGCGCTTTTGATGAAACGCTGCGCTTGTTCAATTGGCCGCACGGTCAGCTCGTCAATTTTGCGAGCTTGACGCGGTGGATGCACGAGACGTGGCCGCTGGTCACCGTTATTTTTCTTGCGTGGCTGTTCGTGACCCATCGCGAGCCGCATTGAACCGCACTAAACTTTTACCTTCCTTCAAAAATATCACCATGAGCTACTACAAACATCACGTTTTTTTCTGTGTCAATCAGCGTGACGATGGCCGCGAGTGCTGCAACCAGCATGACGCGGAAGGCATTCGTGACTACGCGAAAGCGCGCATCAAAAAACTTAACCTGAACGGCGAGGGTAAGGTGCGTATCAACCTCGCCGGCTGCTTGGACCGCTGCTCGGAGGGCCCGGTGATGGTCGTCTATCCCGACAATGTCTGGTACACCTATATTGATAAAAACGACATCGATGAGATCATTTCCGAACACATTCAGCATGGCCGCGTGGTTGAGCGGCTGAAAATTTAATTTCATGGCGAGTCCATTCCCCGTCGCCAGAAGTTTGATTGAAGGTGCCGCAGGCGCAATCGAGGTTGCGGCGCACGTCAGCGACGCAGAAGCGCCCATTGCCATCGCCGTCGTTGCACACCCGCATCCACTATTTGGCGGCAGCATGGACAACAAGGTCGCAACAACGCTGGCGCGCGCAATGTTCGATGCAGGTGCTGCAAGCTACCGGTTCAATTTTCGCGGCGTGGGAAAAAGCCAAGGTGACCACGACGACGGGCGCGGCGAAACGGTCGATTTGCTGACGGTGGTCGCGCATGCCAGCGCCGCGCATCCGGGCTTGCCGTTGTGGCTATCAGGGTTCTCGTTCGGCGCGGCGGTAACGCTGGCCGCGAGCGAGCAGTTACGCTGCGAGGAAATGATTTTGGTCGCACCCGGATTCTCGCGCATGTCGCATTGGCAAAACGTCAAGAGCGGCGGCGTGGCACCAGAATCAACGCTGCTGATTCACGGCGAAAAAGACGAGACGGTGCCGCTGATCGATTCACTCAATTGGGCAAGGTCACGCGACATTGCTGTGGTGGTGGTGCCGGAAGCCGATCATTTTTTTCATCAGCGCCTGCATATCCTGAAACGCATCATCGGGCGATGGATGGCGCAGCATGCTTGACGCAATCCCGCTGTTCAGCTCCCTGTCGAAAAAACAGCTCGCCAGCATCAGCGCTCATGCGGTCGAGCGGGTGTGCGAGAAGGGTGAGGTGATTCTGCGACAGGGCGAGTTGGCGGATTCATTTTTCGTCATCGTGTCCGGCAAGGTAAAGGTGTACATGACCGAGGGTGGCCGTGAAACCATTCTCAAGACGCTCGTTGCTGGCGATTTTTTTGGCGAGTTACCGATGTTCGATCAGGAGCCGCGCAGCGCGAGCGTCGCCGCAATTGAGCGCTGCCAATTACAGGCGCTTTCGTACGCGTCGTTTCAGCGCGCTATCGAGGGCTCGGCCGATATCGCCAAGCGGGTGCTGGAAACCCTGGCCAAACGCCTGCGCGATGCGGATCGAAAAATCAGCGCGCTTGCGCTGATGGATATTTCGTCGCGCGTGTCGCGAACCCTGCTGGAACTCGCCATCATGTCCAACGGCAAAAAAGTTTTCGGCGAACCGTTCACCCAGAAAGATCTGGCCGGCATGGTGGGTGCATCAAGGGAGATGGTGAACCGCACACTTCACGATCTGATGGAACAAGGCTACATCGACATCCAGCGGAAGTCGATCACGATCCTTAACGACAACCTGCCGATACACTACTAGTCAGAAAAACTCTAGCACTGGCGCGGCTCTTGGGGAACTTTCGTGCCAGAAGCCGCGCCAATGCTAGAGTTTGATCACCATATGCGGCTATTGCATCTGACGCTTCAGTTCCGCATCTACCGCGCCCAAAAACTCTTCGGTGGTGAGGTACGGGTGATCCGGTCGAATCAAAATCGCCAAGTCCTTGGTCATCTTGCCGGACTCAACCACATCGACGCATATTTTTTCGAGCGTCTCGGCAAACTTGACAACCTCGGGCGTGCCGTCCATCTTGCCGCGAAAAATCAGGCCGCGTGTCCAGGCGTAGATCGATGCGATCGGATTGGTTGAAGTCGGCTTGCCCTGCTGGTGCATGCGATAGTGGCGCGTCACTGTGCCGTGCGCGGCCTCGGCCTCGACAGTTTTGCCGTCCGGCGACATCAAGACCGACGTCATCAGGCCCAGCGAGCCGTAGCCTTGCGCGACGGTGTCGGACTGCACGTCGCCATCGTAATTTTTGCAGGCCCACAAATAGCCGCCACTCCATTTCAGATTCGAGGCGACCATGTCGTCGATGAGGCGGTGCTCGTACGTCAACTTGGCAGCATCGTACTTGGTCGCAAATTCGGCGTCGTAAATTTCCTGGAAGAGATTTTTGAAACGACCGTCGTACACTTTCAGGATGGTGTTTTTGGTCGAGAGATACACCGCGTACTTGCGATCCAGACCGTAGTTAAAACACGCACGGGCAAAACCACGGATGGATTCGTCGAGGTTATACATGGCCAGCGCAATACCGGCGGCGGGCGCCTTGAAGACTTCCTTTTCAATCGCCGCACTGCCATCGACCGGTACGAATTTCATCGTCAATGTGCCCGCACCCGGAAATTGAAAATCGGTGGCGCGGTATTGATCGCCGAAACCGTGGCGGGCAACCACTACCGGCTTATCCCAGTGGCTCACCAAACGCGGCACGTTTTTACAGATGATCGGCTCACGGAAAATCGTGCCATCGAGAATATTGCGGATGGTGCCGTTCGGACTTTTCCACATTTGCTTCAGGTTGAATTCCTTGACCCGCGCTTCGTCCGGCGTGATGGTCGCGCATTTCACGGCGACACCATATTTGAGCGTTGCCATCGCGGAATCGACAGTCACCTTGTCGTCGGTGGCGTCACGATGCTCCATCCCCAAATCAAAGTATTTGAGATCGATGTCGAGGTAAGGAAGAATAAGTTTTTCACGAATCATCTGCCAGATGATGCGTGTCATCTCGTCGCCATCCATTTCAACAACTGGGTTTTTGACTTTGATTTTGGCCATGGTAGATCCTGAAAAAATGGGGTTAAGGAAATGCTTCCTGAGTTTCGACGCGCCGTGAAATCAGGCGTGAATTATAAACAAAGCGGGTGGTGAAGTCTTCGATCACGGCAACAACGCACTGACTACGGTTGCTCAACTCTGCTCTTCACGCGGGCTCAAAGCCTTTCGGATTATCGCTTTGCCAGCGCCATGCATCAATGCACATTTCGTCGAGCCCGCGTTCTGCGCGCCAGCCGAGCAACTCGAGAGCCAGCGCCGGATCCGCGTAGCACGCGGCGATGTCGCCACTGCGGCGCGGCGCGAACTGATACGCCACCGCACGACCACTGGCGGATTCAAAAGCGCGCACCACGTCAAGCACCGAATAGCCGTTGCCGGTGCCAAGATTCACCGTCATCAAACCGCCGCGCCGCTGCAACGCGTCGAGCGCTTTGAGGTGACCAAGCGCCAGATCGACCACGTGAATATAGTCGCGCACACCGGTGCCGTCTGGCGTCGGATAATCGTTGCCGTAAACGGCGAGCGACTGAATTCTGCCGACGGCGACACGCGCGACAACCGGCATGAGATTGTTGGGGATGCCATTTGGATCTTCGCCGATCAGGCCGCTGGCGTGGGCACCCACGGGGTTGAAATAGCGCAGCAACGCGATGCGCCAGCTACCATCGGCGCGATATAGATCGCGCAGCATGTCCTCAACCATGAGCTTGCTGCGCCCGTAGGGATTGGTCGCTGAAAGCGGAAAATCCTCGCGAATCGGCACCGACTTAGGATCGCCGTACACGGTGGCTGATGAACTAAATACAATCGTCCTGACCTTTGCGGCGGCCATCACGTCGAGCAACACCAGACTACCGGTGACGTTGTTGTCGTAGTACTCGAGCGGCTTTTCCACCGATTCGCCAACGGCCTTGAGCCCCGCGAAATGAATCACCGCCGTAATGGCACGGTCGCGGAAAATCCCCTGCAAGCCCTCACGATCCCGCACATCCATTGGATAGAATTTCACCTGCCTGCCACTGATGCGCTCCACCCGCCGCAACGCTTCCTGCTTGCTATTGCTTAAGTTGTCGATGACCACCAATTCATGCCCTGCGCGCAGAAACTCAATCAGGGTGTGGGAACCGATGTAGCCGGCTCCGCCGGTAATGAGAATAGTTTGTTTCATTAATGGGCTAAGATTTGCTGTGGCAGATTTGGTCGGACGTACCCCGCCAACATTCGTCTCATCGCCACTCGCGCGGAGCACCACGCGCGAGTCGAGATGCGGCAATGCGCTATATTTTTGTACATTATTTTTGAGAATTGATGATCTTTGCCAGCGGGCTGACGTCTCAAGGCTGTCGGCAGAGAGCACCTAAATCACTTACCAAACGAGCAATAAGATATTGAAAAGATAGTAACATATGGCACATGTGGAAGTTTCGCGGGACTCGCCATTGACCATATTTTCGGTAATTTATCCTCGCTAGCACTCAGATCAAATCAACAGGGAGGAAACATGCACGCACGTCTATTGGCTCACACGACTGGTTTGATGATCGCGGTTCTTGCCGCGGTATTCGTCGGCGGCTGTAGTTCAATCCCGCAAGCGCCGACCTTGGCAGCTTCGCCGGATTACAAATACCTCATCGGCCCGGGGGATACGGTCAGCATCGTTGTATGGCGAAACCCCGAATTGTCGATGGTAGTACCGGTGCGGCCTGACGGGAGAATTGCCGCGCCATTGGTCGAGGATCTGCCCGCTCTGGGAAAAGACGCCACCACTCTGGCGCGCGATATTGAAAAAGCGCTGTCGAAGGTCATTCGTGATCCGGTGGTGACGGTGGTGGTGACAAATTTTGTCGGGCCATACAGTGAGCAGATTCGGGTGGTTGGTGAGGCAACCAGACCGCAAGTTCTTTCCTACAAGCAGAAAATGACGCTGCTTGATGTGATGATTGCCGTTGGCGGCATCACTGATTTTGCTGATGGCAATGGTGCCAGCCTGCTTAGAACTGGTGACGGGAACAAGCAGTACCGCGTCCGAATCAAAGACTTGATCAAACGTGGCGATGTTTCGGCGAACGTCGAGATGAAGCCAGGCGATGTCTTGATCATTCCGCAGAGCTGGTTTTAGCATCCATTCACGTGGTCATAGCGTCATCGAAGTTGCGGCCAGCGCCGCCTTCGGTTTTCAAACGGGTGCGAGATGGATGAAATACTTCGCCAAGCGATAATTACCCTCAGGGGAATGTGGCATTACCGGTGGCTCGGACTTGGTGTCGCGTGGGTTGTCGGCGCGATTGGCGTCGCGGTGGTGTTACAGATCCCGGACAAGTACGAGGCATCTGCGCGTATTTATGTCAATACGGCGTCGATCCTGAAACCGCTCATGACAGGGATGACCGTACTACAGAACGATGCGGATCAAATCGCGGCGTTAAGTCGCCTGGTGATCAGCCGACCAAACGTCGAGAAACTTGTACAAACCGTTGGCTTGGATGCGGGGAGCAAGTCCAAGGCCGAGTACGAAGGAGTGGTGGATCGCGTGTCCAAACTGCTCACGATTAGCGGAAGTGTAAAAGACAATTTGTACACCCTGAGCTTTCGTGATGTGCAGCCAGAGCGCGCAAAACGGGCGGTGCAGAGTTTTAGTTCGATGTTTATCGAGTCAGGGCAAGGCGGCAAAAGCAACGACACGGATACGGCAAAAAAGTTTGTCGACGAACAAATCGTCATCTACGAAAAAAAACTCCAGGATGCCGAGAGCCGCTTGAAAGAATTCAAGATTCGTAATTTGGGCATGACGCCTGGTGAAGGTGCCGGCTTTTTTGCGCGAATGTCGGAGGCAAGTGCGCAACTCAATCAAGCCCAGCTCTTGCTGCGCGAAGCGGAAAATTCGCGCGACGCGTTTAAACGCGGCTTGGCGAGTGAAGAGACCAGCGCGTCATCCGGGGTTGCAGTTGCGGGGGGAAGTACTGCCGAAATTGATGGAAGAATTGATTTCCTGAAACGTAGTCTCGACGCCATGCTGCTGAAATTTACCGAAAGCCACCCGGATGTCATTGGCACCCAAAGAGCGATCAAAGAGCTGGAAGAGCAGAAGCGACAATTGGTGCTGTCGCGCAAGAATGATCGCGCGCTGCCCGTTCAGTCGTTCGCCAGCGGCCCCCTTGCGTCCGAACAATTGAAAGTTTCGCTCGCGCAGGCGGAGGCAATGGTTGCCTCGTTGCGCGCACGGGTAAGCGAATATTCATCGCGCTACAGCGAATTCAAATCTTCTGCGTCGCGCGTGCCGCAACTTGAAGCCGAATTTGTCCAACTCAATCGTGATTACGATGTCAACAAGAAAAACTACGAGAATCTGATTTCGGCGCGTGAAAAAGCGAGTATGTCCGGCGATATGCAATCAGTTTCCGGGGTTGCGGATTTTCGGCTTATTGATCCTCCCCGCGTGTCGCCGCAACCGGTTTCGCCCAATCGCAGCCTGCTGTTTCCACTGACGCTATTGATTGCATTGGCGTCCGGTTTTTTAATCGCATTCGCAGCGCGAGAGCTGCGCCCTGCGTTCTACGACGACAGATCGCTGGGAGACGCCACCGGGCTGCCAGTTCTTGGTACCATTTCCATGGTCTTGAGCGAGCCAAAAAAGCGTGCCGCGAGACGCAGCGTGTTTCGATTTCTCGGCGGGGTTGGCGCGCTGCTTGGCGCATACGTGGCGGGATTCCTGGCGCTGATATTTTTAGCCTCGCGAAGTGTGTAAGGATCCCCAATGAGTGTCATTGAGCAAGCGGCGAAGCGACTGGAAGAACTACGTCGCGCGGGAATCGATATTCCAGGCGACGCCGGCCAAAATAGCATCCGCAGTCGCCCCCAAAATAGCAATGGTGCTACCGTTTTTCCATCGACTTCACACGTTGAAGCGGCGATGGCGGCAGTCAGTGCTACCGAATTTCCAGAGGCACGGAGTTCTGTGTCGGCCAGCGTTGAACTGGATCTTGTGATGCTGGCGAAGCTCGGTTTCGTCACGCCGGATATACCCCGATCACGCATCGCAGACGAATTCCGTATTGTAAAACGCCCATTGATTGCCAACGCTTCAGGCAAAGGGATGGTGCCGATCAAAAATGGTAATTTGATTATGGTGACGAGCGCCGTTCCTGGCGAGGGCAAGACTTTTTCTGCGATCAATTTGGCGATGAGCATTGCCATGGAGCTGGATCAGACAGTTTTGCTCGTGGATGCTGACGTGGCTCGCCCCTCACTGCCTCGCGTACTTGGATTGCCGTCTGGCAAAGGCCTGCTCGACGCGCTACATGACAAATCATTTGATCTTGACCAATCGTTAATCAGGACGAACGTTGAAAGGCTGTCCATCCTTACGAGCGGCACGCAGCACGCACGCGCGACTGAATTATTGGCTAGTGATGCGATGGATCGGTTGCTGGACGAGATGGCTACGCGCTATCCAAATCGAATCGTGGTGTTCGATTCGCCGCCGCTTTTGGTCACCACGGAATCACGTGTATTAGCCACGCACATGGGCCAGATTGTATTTGTCGTGCAGGCCGAAGCGACGCTTCAGGGCGACGTAAAACGAGCGTTGGCGACGATCAAGGCGTGCCCGGTCAAGTTGATTTTGCTTAATCAAGCGCGCACCGTTGCGCAAGGTGCTTACGGATATGGCTACGGTTACAGTTAGCGTGTTGATTAAACGATGTTCACACAACAGCGTTGGCGGAGGAGCAAAGTGGCGGGCTTTGACGCCAGGAGTTGTCTGCCGGATCGGCGGGGACGCGTGCGACCTGCGAACTGCGTCGACAAAGCCGGTTTGGGTTGTAGCGGCACTGGCGATGGCGTTAGGGGCCGCATGTATGTCGACGAGAAGTGTCGCCCAATCAGTGCCCGACGAACCATCCCGTACCGCGCCCGTAGTGGGTGCCACGGCCTGGCGCATCACGCCTGAAATCAGTCTGGCCGAGAGCTACACTGACAATGCCGCGTTGGTACCGTCTGCAATCGCAAAAAAAAGCTGGATAACGGAATCTACTCCAGGAATCCGCATTGAAAAGAGGGGTGTCCGGTCAAGAGTCTACCTGGACTATCGTTTGCGTGACTTTCGCTATTCAGGCGATTCGCGGCTTAACAATAGCCAGCACCTGTTGGCGTCTAATGCCGTGGTTGAAGTGGTCGACAATTGGCTGTTTGTTGACGCGAGCGCAAACATTACGCAACAAAATCGTTCTGCCTTCAGCATTGCCGGGGCGACAGACACCAGTGGTCCCAATGGCAACAGGGTTGAAACGGCGACCACCCAGATTTCGCCACGTATTAGCGGTAAGCTCATCGACCTCGCGGCATATCAACTCAGGCTTGTTGCGGCCGACATTCGTTCAAAGGATCCGGCACTGCCGGATACTATAGGCAGGCAATGGACTGGTTTCATCAAAAATGAGCGTGCGATATCCGGCCTGGGCTGGTCGGTTGACGGGAGTGCGTTGAGCTTTCGCAATAAAGTTGTAGGCAAGGCGTTCGATGAACGCGTCCGCGGCTCACTATCTTACGAAGTTGACCCGCAGATCCATGTGTCGGCAATCGTTGGTCGCGAGGCTACTAATTTTGCGGGCTTACAAAAAACCAGTGCAAATACATCCGGTTTTGGCTTGGAGTGGTCGCCGAGCACTCGTACACAATTCGCAGCGGTGAAGGAAAAACGTTTTTTCGGCGATAGTCATAGCGTTATTTTCAAACATCGCACCGCGCTTAGCGCCTGGAGCTTCTCCAGTAACCGGGACGTCACTGCGTCGTCCGGTCAACTGACCGCAACCGGCTCGGGTTCTACCGCTGGCTTGTTGTCAGATCTGCTGGTCGCCGCGATACCGGATCCGATTGCGCGTGAGGCGGCAGTGCGCAAACGACTGGAAGAGTCCGGTATTCCTGCGGGCTCGGCATTGAGTGGGGGATTTGCTACGGGCCGGCCGTATGTGATTCGAAGCGATGAGGCGTCTGTCGCACTCGTCGGGGTAAAAAACACCGTTACCCTGATATTTTCCAGAAGGAATCAGCGAGCATTCGGCCCAACTATTGGTGCAACGGATAGTTTTTCATTGAGCAACGACATTCTGCAGCAGGGCTTCAATTTGAACTGGGCACTAAGATTGTCTCCGCTGTCATCGATATCATTGATCGCGACTTCATTGCGAAGCGAAGGGCTGTCCGTTGCTGGGCTGGATACCCGGCAGCGTAATCTGAATCTGCTTTTTTCAACCCGTGTTGGACAAAATACCTATGTCACTTTCGGTGCCCGGCGCGTGCATCTCGACAATTCCCAGAACACAAGTTACCGGGAAAATGCCGTTCTCGCGTCCGTTTCACTTCGATACTAACAGGCAGCACGCAAATGTATGCATCGTTTTATGGGCTGACCAAGAAGCCATTCCAACTCAATCCTGATCCATCATTTTATTTTGGTAGCCGCCAGCATCGGCGCGCGATGTCATACCTTGAGTATGGCTTGCATCAGAACGAGGGATTCATCGTGATCACTGGTGAAGTCGGTGCCGGCAAGACCACGCTGGTACGAAATATTTTCGCCAAGCTGGATCCGGAGCGGGTCGTCGCAGCGAATCTGGTGAGTACACAATTGGACGCCGACGATACGCTTCGCATGGTCGCGGCGGCGTTCGGCATTCCAACCAAGCAGACCGACAAAGCGAATTTACTGCTCTCGCTTGAGGCTTTTCTGGTGTCAGTTGCAAAGCAGGGCAAGCGATGCCTGCTGGTGGTCGACGAGGCGCAAAACCTCACGCCGCGCGCGGTTGAAGAATTGCGCATGCTGTCAAATTTTCAGCTTGAGACGCACGCATTGTTACAAAGCTTCCTGATTGGCCAACCGGAGTTTCGTCATATTTTGCAGAGCCCGCAAATGCAGCAGTTACGTCAGCGGGTCATCGCGGCATGCCATATTGGCCCAATGGACGAAGATGAAACCCGCGGCTACATTGAGCATCGTCTGACGTGCGTTGGATGGAAAGACTCGCCTCAATTCGAGCCCGATGCGTACCGCGCGATTTTTGCGGCCAGCGGCGGCGTGCCGCGACGCATCAATTCCGTTTGTGATCGCTTGCTGCTGTCAGGGTTTCTGGCGGAAAAACGCGTGTTTACGCTTGAGGACGTGCATGAAGTCGCGGGAGAAATGAGTAGTGAAACGCTTGCGCCGAGGTCGTCGACACATCATGGTGCTCATATAGGCGCGACGTCAAATGCGGATAGCCTACTTGCCGGAGATCATTACTCGTCCAATGCCGGCAACGGTTATGACGATGCTCAGGACGCACATCAAATCGCGTTCAGTCTGGGTCGTGAGGATTTGGCAGCGCGGTGGCTTCGGGTGGAGGAAAGCATGCTGCGGCTCGAACGCACCATGGTGCGGCTCGAACGCAGTCACTCTGCATCATTGGATCTTCTGGCGCGACTGATTGATCGTTTGCCGCCGCGCAATACGGACGAAAACAAGCCTGAATGAAGCGCCTCCAGATGAGCGCTTGGGCGGTGTTCTGCCGAACCCGCCACTCGTCGAGCCATTCAGCCGGTTTTATGTTGTGACAATTTGATAACGCCGCATTAGCCGTCTACGTCCGCACAGGTAAGATACCAGTGTCGCGCTTGCAACAGCGGCAGCGACTCATCCGCGAGTGCAGCATACAGGGGCCTTTGATCGCGTGCGCTCAAGCCGGCGTCGGTTAATTCTTCCTTTAGAAGCTCACCGCCATGAAACTCAACGGAAAGACTCGTAAGGCCCTTCCGATACGCTTCCTTAACCAAGCTGTGCCATAGGTATGCCGCCGCCCCGGCTATATTGGGATCGATCAGAAAATCGCGGACGTGCAACGACTGCTGGTCAATTTCGCACACCGCGTAACCGATAAGACGTTGATCCACGGCGGACGCAAGGGTGAAAAACGAATAGGCTCGAAGCAGGTAGTCGCCGAATCGCCAGGTCAAATACTGCTCATCGCGCACACCCATCAATTGGTCGGGCGCAGCACTTCGCTGCCAGAGATCGTCGAAGCGGGCGTCCGGGCGCTGCTGCCATTTGGTGAGATAACTGCGTGCCCTTGGTTTGCGCCAGGCGAGAATCCCCAACAGTATCCAATCAACAATTGCGCCCGCCACGCGGCTCGTCCATGGGGAAAGGTGGCGTGCCAAATACTCTGCGGAACGCAAAACACGGGCGTAACGCACCATCTGGCCAACCAATTGATAGCCAGCGCGGCTAAAAACCGCAGTGGCATTGAGGTTTGGCAATCCCCAGACCACATGGTGCATTTGTAGCGCGCGCCTGCACACTTCCTTTTGCAATACCAATGCGGGAAACAGGGTTCGATGTTCCGGATGTACAACAAAATCCACGGTTACGGCGGTTAGCAACATCACGTTGTTAAATCGCATACGGCGGTGCCCCACAGCGGCGACGCCTACTGCACCTGCATTGCCGCTGTGGAGCAAAAACAATATATCGGGCGCACCGTCCGGGTTGCGCTGATAGTACCAATCGAATTTAGCCTCGCACAACGTGGCAGCGTTTAGACCCGTGCGCCAAAGCGAACGAATTTTTTCCCCATCTGCCATTACGTTGGCGACAGCGACTGAATAGGTGTTGCCGCTGTCGTTATTGCGCTCGACTGGCACTTGCCCTTTCGGCTGAGGCAGGCGCGCAATCAAAGCACGTATCTGACCGTTCCTGTCGAAGACTTCATTAATATCAACGTAACCACCGCCCTGTTCAAGCCGCTTGCGAATGCCCGGGCCCTGTCCAAGCCCGATCTCAAAGGCAAGCCAGCCGCCGGGCCGCAAAAAACGTGGCGCTTCAGAAATCAATCGCAATAAAATTCTAATTCCCAGCGGGCCGCCATCAAACGCCAGACGCGGCTCATGCTCAATAATTTCCCCGGGCATTCCATCGACTTTTCCGCTTGATATGTACGGCGGATTGCAAATAAGCAAGTCGACTCCGCCATGAAACTCTGGCAAATCAAACGGTGCCAATAGGTCGCCAGCACGGAACTCAACGCGACCAGCCAGACCGAGGTGGGTAAGATTTCGACGCGCCAGCGCGATGGCGTCCTCGGAAAGATCGGCTGCCCAGACGCGCGCGTGCGGCTCGTGCCACGCAAGCGCCAGCGCAAGGTTGCCAGACCCGGTACAGACGTCGATCACCGTGGCATGGGCTTGCTCGCGCACCACCGCGCGCAATTGCGTGAGCGCAGCAATGCCTAGCAACTCGGTCTCCGCACGCGGTATAAGCGCCGCATCGCTGGCAAAAAGCTCCACGCCCATGAAATTCTGCCGACCGGTGAGGTAGGCCAGCGGGATGCCCGCGATGCGGTCCCTTAATAGCGCAGCCAATTTCGTTGTCGCAGCTTGATCCAACTCGGGCAATGCGTCTGCAACCGCGCGCTTGGCCGAGATTGGTCGACCTGCTGCGGTATGCCAAAGTGCTGCAAGCGTACTGATCGGTGTTTCGTCCGGTTTATCAGGCAGGGCATTGAGCGCCGACGAGAGCTCGTTCAAGCATTGATGAAAAAGTGTCAACGCTGTTGGCGTCAGATTTTCATGAATATTTTCCTCGCCCGCAACAGAGGTCATTTCTGGTCGGAGCCTTGACAAGCGGCTGATGAAATCAAACAGGAAGCTCTGCCACCGGCTCGACCAACACCGGCTTGGCGTGCAGGTAGCGGGTGGCGTGGCGTTTGGCGATGATATCTTTGTAAATAAAAGCGGCGTGGCTTGGCGGCATGCCCAGAAAGGATGCCAGCTCTTCCTCGGGCACGCTGTGGTTGAAAGACCAGAGCGCAATATCCATTTTGTCGTAGGCCAGCGCGAAATAAAATTCGTCCTGACCTTGTTGCAAACTGTAGGTGTCGGTGGTCGGTGCAGCGTTGCAGATCTCGTCGGCAATGCCGAGATGCCTTGCCAAGGCATACACTTGAGTCTTGTATAAATGCGCAATGGGTTTCAGGTCGGCCGCACCGTCGCCGTTCTTGACGAAGAATCCCTGATCGTATTCCAGGCGGTTGGGCGTGCCGATGACGGCGTAATTGAGTCGATCAGCGTGGAAATATTCCAGCATCTTTCGCACCCGTTGTTTGAAACTGGTGGCGGCAACTATTTGCAGATATTCGCGCGGGGGCAGGCGTTTTTCATGCAGCTCACCGGTTGGTGTTTGCACGACCAATTTAAAATAATTGAACGCGCCGTCGCGACCGCCTGCAATCGCAATTTTGCTTTTCCAGTCCGGCCCGAAATCGGGAAACACCGCGCGCATCGCATCATCGCGCCAGCGGTAGCAGCCGAGTGCCTCAAGGGTCGGCGCGATATTCTCGACGCTGAACGGAATGCCGAATTGTTCAGCAACCAATTTGCCGCGCCGCAAGCTGTTGGACGAAGAGTCTGTTTCGGGCAGCATCAATCCATACACCTTCGAGGAGCCGAACGCGCGAACAGCAAGCGCGGCGCAGACCGCGCTATCGACGCCGCCGGAGATCGCGATGATCACGCCGCGTCGACGCAATTGGCTGCCGACAATCTCAAGCATTCGCTGTGCGATGCGATTCGCTTCGGCTTCGCAGTCCAACGCGAGAATATCCGGGTGCAGCGTTGGCGTGCTCATTGCGTCGGTTGCGTTGGCGTTGTGTCGGCTAGCTGCTTGCAACAGCGACGCGCTTGTGTTCAACATAGCCGTCAATATTGATAAGACTGTCAAAATTTTCCGGCAGCATTTCGGCATCATCTACTTTTACGTCGAAAGTTTCTTCGATGAAAAGGATCAATTCAATGAATCCGGTGGAGTCGAGTATGTGGGCGGCCATAAACGAAGTATCGTCATTGATGACAATGTTTCCGCCCATCACAAAATTATCCAGAAGAAACTTGCGAACCAAATTCTTGATGTCTTGCATAATTTCCCAGGCCGAAAATAAAGGAGATTGTTAATTAGTAAACACTAGCATTAGCGGGCACTTCATGGCACTTATGCCCTGAAAGCCGCTCTAATGCTGTATCTACATCTTGTAAAACGGGCTTGCTGACCACGGTTAACCGAGCCCCGTCCGTTTAATTTTACCTGTATCCGTCTTCGGCAATTCCAACACAAACTCCACGTATTTCGGTGCCATAAAATTTTCCAGTCGTCCGAGGCAGTGTCGAATTACCTCGCGTTCGGTGAGCGCGAAACCTTCTTTCTGCACGACATACGCCTTGATTGCCTCACCCAATAATTCATCGGCAACGCCAATCACCACCGCCTCCAATACGCCCTCCAGGCTGTAAATTGCGTTCTCCACTTCGCGCGGACTGACCTTCTCGCCGCGGCTCTTGATGATGTCATCGCGACGCGCCACGAAGTATAGCCAGCCCTCGTCATCGGTGCGAAAAAGATCGCCAGAGTAAAGCACCATTTCACCCGGGTTTGGGCCAGCTTTAAGTCGCTTCGCGGTCTCTGATGGATTTTCCCAGTAGCCGCGCATGACGTTTGAGCCGCGAATGACGAGCTCACCGGTGTTGCCGTTGGGCAACCGCTGACCCACATCGTCAACCAACCAAACCTCTTCGTTTGGCATGCCGCGACCGACGCTGGTGGGTCGAATGTCCAACTGCTCGGGCGGCAGGTAAGTGACGCGCTTACACTCGGTCAGCCCGTACATCGAAAACAATGTTGCCTGCGGAAAAAGCGCCCGCAAGCCGCGGATTTGTTCCTCCGATAATGCGGCTGCGGTATTAGTGATCATGCGCAATGACGCCAGATCAAATTTTTCCAGCCCCCTCAAATTCATCAGCAATGAGAATATCGTCGACACACCAAGGAACACGGTCACGCGCCGCTGCGCCATTACCTCGAGCACTTTGATTGGAAACGTAAACGAGCGCTCAAGTACCAGCGTGGCACCAACCTTGAACGCCATCAGCATCTGATAAAGCCCATAGTCAAATGCCAGCGGCAGCGCACACAGAATCACGTCGGTTTGTGTGAGGCCAAGATAGCCACTCACCGAACGCGCCGCCGAAACCATATTGAGATGCGTCAACATCACGCCCTTGGGATGGCCGGTCGAGCCGGAGGTGTAGATGATGGCGGCGAGATCCTGATCGATCAGTTGCGTGGCGCGATCCGCGTTTTGCAGCGGCGCAGATGGCAGCGGGTAGGGCACGCATCGCTCAGCCTTTGTGCTGGTGGCTATTTCAACGGCGGCATCGCCAACGACAATACAGGTATGAATCGATGCATTGGCGCCGAGCGCGTGTTGCCATATTCCACGCAAAGCTTCATGCGTAACCAGCGCACTGGCGCGCGCGTCGTTAAGCATGAAGGCGAGTTTGTCATGCTTGGTCAATGAGTTCACGGGCATGAACACCGCACCAATCCGCAGCGCAGCAAAGACACCCACGACCATTTCAAGACTGTTGTCCAGAAAAAGTGCTGCGCGGTCACCATGTTTAACGCCGCGCTGGCGCAGCATCGTCGCCAGTTGCGCAATACGTGAGTCGAGCTCCGCGTAGGTGTATTGCTTGCCATCGCAAATCAACGCAACTTTGTCGGCTAAGCGTTCGGTGGTCCGGTCAAAAAAATGGTGGAGCAGCATGCAGGTTCCTAACTTCGTATGCTCAAATTGCGAACGAGCGCGACCGAGATGCAAGCCCCACTGCGCTCATGTCGTGCCCGAGGATGAATTGTTCGTGCAACAACATCGTCGATAAAATCGAGACGAATGCCATATTGTCGGCGAAGCCAATGGCACGACCGGCGCGACACTTCTCAAATAATTTGCTCGTGGCAGACGCGTCAAAATATCCTGCGGATGAAATTTTCGACGCGCTGAATAACTCAGCGACGTAATCCACCGGAACCCCAGCATTGAAAAAGCTTTGGCTGTCGGGTGCACGATAAGGCTGCTTGGTACGCGTGCGCACCGTTTCAGGCAGTAGTCCTTTGATTGATTTCTTGAGCAGGTATTTTTCGGTGAGGCCGTGCAGTTTAAGTTGTGGCGGAAGCTGGTTGGCGAATTCGATCAAGCGATGGTCGAGAAACGGGAAACGCCCTTCGATGGAATTTGCCATTGCCACGCGGTCACCTTGCGAGCAAAGTAAATAGCCAGTCATCAGCGTATGCGCCTCCACATACTGATCCCGCGCCATCGGTTTCCAGCGATTTATGCCACTCGGCAGCGTCGCCAAAATTGCACCGTATGGATCCCAATCGCCAATAGCGTCACGCACCTCGCGGGAAAAAAATTGGTGGATGCGACGGGTCGTTGTCCAGCGTGGAATGTGTGCGAAGTAGGGTTGCTCGACATGCTCCATGCCGTCGCGGAAGAATGCCTGCGTGAACGCGCGACCGGCGGTTGGAGAATTTTTTAGATACGGATACAAACGCTCGAGTATTCGTGGCCGCGTGGTTGACTCCGGTGATCGCGCCCAGAAGCGACGTATCTTTGCTTCTTTGAATAAATCGTAGCCACCAAAAACTTCATCGGCTCCCTCGCCCGTGAGCACCACCTTGTAGCCTGCTTCACGAACGTGGGCAGAAAGCAGCATAAGTGGCGCGGGTGCGGTGCGAACAATCGTCGATTCAGTGTGCAATACGGTGCGTGGAAAAGCGGCCGCAATGTCGGCTCGCGTGCAACGTATCGACGTGTGTTCGGTGCCGAGATAGTCAACCAACTCTTTTTGATATGCGCTTTCGTCGAATTCGGCGTCTTCGAACGTCAGCGAAAATGTCCGCAGCGGCGTGTCAGAAAAATTGCGAATGATCGAGGTGATGATGGATGAATCCAGCCCGCCGCTTAAGTACGCGCCAACCGGTACATCCGCGCGCAGTTGCAGGCGCACGGCGTCGATCAGTAGTTCGCGCAGTTGAGCTGCGTAGTCGGCCTCGCTGCGATTCTGATGGCGATTCTCACCGGATTGATCGTTGGGGAAAGTCCAGTCCCAATAGCGTTGAATGCGCCGCACACCATTTGCGACCACCATCACGTGACCGGGCGGCAGCGACAACACGCCCTCGAATGCAGTGCGTGGCGCCAGTGGCGACCAATACGTGCAGGTTTCAGCCAGTGCCTGGGCATCAATGCAGCGCCGCACATCGGGCAACGCGAACAGCGCTTTTATTTCTGACGCAAAAATAAATCGGCCCGCCGCCTCGGTATAAAACAGCGGCCTGATTCCCGTGCGATCACGGGCCAGCAACAAGGTCTGCTTGCGTGCATCCCAGAGCGCAATCGCGAATTGCCCATTCAGGTGATCAACGAATCGCTCGCCGTGTTCTTCGTAAAGGTGAACGATAACTTCCGTGTCTGACTGCGTGTAGAACTTATGGCCTTGCTCGATCAATTCGTGGCGCAATTCAACGTAGTTAAAAATCTCGCCGTTGAACACTATTTGGACGGTGCGATCCTCGTTGTGAATCGGCTGATCGCCGCCGACAAGATCAATGATGCTCAAGCGCGCATGTGCGAGCCCGATCGCACCATCAACCAATATGCCGGTTCCGTCCGGACCACGATGATGCAGGCGGGCGATCATCGCGGTAAGTTCGGCTCGCTCTGGCGGTTTATTGGAAGAGTTGGAAAGAATCCCTGCGATGCCGCACATTTTGGACAAACTCTCATAAATGAATGGCGCTTTCGTAAAAAACCAAGGAATTTTGGTTTTAAAGACGACACATCGCGTCAACCGGCTTTCATTTTAACTTGCTGTTTGCGCTTTCCACGGCATCAGGTCACTGCACAAATGCGATAACAGTCCTGATCTTTCGCGCATGCCAACATGGGATTTTTTCGTATGCAGACGGCTTGCCGCAAACAGGCCGACGAACGCAAGTTTGCGCAATAAATTTTTTTGGCTTATGGACGCGCCCGCAATGTTTTGTCACCAAATGGCAATTCGATTTTTGAACGATCCACGCGGGCTACCATACGTCAACAATGCGCGTGGCTGCTAAGACAGCCGCTCCAACATTCGCGGAAGGAACGAATTTGCTGATCTAAAAGCTGTAATTCTTGCGGGCCGCCCCTTCGAAACTGTGCATGTTTGTCATCCATCGGCAAACTTTACGCAGCGCACAAATTTCAGGGAATGTGCCACCGCCCTACGTCCTCTCGGCACGAACAAGGCACTAACCTCTCAAAGCATGAATCATTATGAGTGTCGAAAAAAATTACAGTAGGGCATTATTGGAACGAATTCCAGCTTCAGCAAGTCTGCAACTCATTGTTTAATAGCCTCTTATTGTAAGTGGCTCAACATTTGCTCTAAGCTAGTCAATAAATCTTTTGCGGATAAAAAAATGAACTCAATGACGCGCGCAACAATTCTCGGTTTTTTGGTAAGCAGTGTGTTTGTCGCGCTGCCGACGGCGGCAATTCCCTTTACGGTAACTGCTTGGGCACCTGCTGGTGGTGCAGGGGTGAGTATTTCAAAGACGGACGCGCCTACCCGGGATTACAACGGGTCTGGCGGTGGTTTTGTGATGACAAATACAACGCCAGGTAGTGTGGATTCGTTTGTTTCGTGGTGCGTGGATATATTTCAGTACATCCCTGGCAGCACGCCTGGCGAATACTCCCTTGATGCAGGTGGTCTCACCTTAAATTCTGCGTCGCGAAACGACCTTGGTCGTTTGGCGACGATGTTCCTGTCGGCAGCAACGACTCCTGGTGCGGGCAGCGGAAACAATGCGGCAGCATTTCAGTTAGCCATTTGGGAAATTTTGTACGAGCGCAACACGCCTTCCTACAATCTTGCATCGGGCAGTTTTTTTTCCAACGCCGCGCTTTCGGCACCGCACACGATCGCTCAAGGCTGGCTGAATCAAGTGAACAACCCCAGTAATTCCGCCAACACGTATTCGCTTAACGTTTACACGAGCCAAGGCTTTCAGGATCAGATTACATTCCAAAATGTACCGGAACCTACAACTTTGGGATTGTTAGGAATTGGTCTCATCGGAATCGGGTGGGCACGCCGCCGCGCAGCCTAGCGCTTGCTTGGGATTGTCGAGGCACGCTGGTTAGAACCGCAAACCGCCAAACCCTGAATCCCACCACTTGCAGTTTTTTTCAAGCGTCCCGCGCCTCGCCGATAAATCGGTGAGGCCAACCATTTGTGCCTGAAAGCTACTGATTTGGCGACACATGGGAATCAACGGCAGCGAATACACTTATGATATATGACCAACGAACATTGTCGCTGGGTTTACATGATTAATTTTTGAAAGTTGTTCTCACCAACGACGGCAAATCCAGATCAAAAAACTTTACACATTGCTCTTCCAAAACGAGTGTTACATTATTACTGCGTTCAACGTTATGTTTTATTGATGTTTTTTTTAATGGCATAGTGTTTGCTTTATCATACTACGTAAGTAGTATTGTTCAATAACAGCCTTTTCTAAAGTCACCATGAAAAATATCAAAAAAATAGCTACGACAATTCTCGCGGCCGGATGGTTAGCAGTAGGTGCCACTTTCGCCAATGCAACTATGATTCTGACTATGAGTTCCGGCGAAAACTCCGTAAGCATTGAAGACAACGGAATTGGGGACACTGATTCTACTGTTGGCATTGTTCACTTTTCCGGGGGCTTGGGTTTGTGGTTTGCCAATGTGACCACCGGGATATCAAACTCTCCTGCACCCGACGGCCAACCTGCGTTCCTCAGTTTGCTCTCCAGTGATTTCAGCTCGCGCGGAGCCGGGACTCTAACAATCATTTTGTCTGATCCGAACCTCATCAACCCTCTTGGCTCCAACCTTGCAGCGCGTACTTGGACAGGCGGGATCTCCAGTGGCACGGTTACTGTCGGGTCGCTACTTAACGGCGCGCCTTTGAACAGCCTCGGTGCATTTACCGGTGGAGCATTTTCTGCCAATGGCAGCAGCATTGTCGATACGACCAATGGTTTCAGCTTGGCTAACGTGACCACCATCACACACGGCGAATGGGGCGGCTTCACGACTGTCGGCGTAGTAACGATGGTGGATCCGCCTTCTAACGTGCCAGAACCTACAATGCTGGGACTACTGGGCCTGGGTCTTCTTGGTCTTGGATTAGTGCGACGTAAATCTGCACGAGCCTAACAATTCACATTTGATTTTTTCGTAGCGCTTTTCTAATACCCTGCCCTTGGCGGGGTATTTGTTTTGTAAGATGACATTTGGTGTTCACTACGAAGATTCCCCATAATGCGACGGACACGGCTGCCTAAGAATTGTTCGTATTTCTTCTCTGCTTGCCCGCTCCAAATGTGCGCGTCTTAGTTGAAGCGGATCCTACAACGGTCCATTGGAGCGTACATGGATTCCCTTTAGGAATTTGAAGACTCAGGGTCTCTTGGAGCGACTCGAACGGACATGGCTAATCCCGAAGTTTTGTTAGCCCCATGAGCAATGGACGCTTAATTCACCGTGTACAGCCATGTACAATTGGCCAGAAACGTAACGCTAAGTGGCGTCGGAAGCCGAAAAACGGAAGAAGTGGGGACTATGACGCAGGATTTGCTGTTGACCGACGGTGGTTTAGGACTGGGGAAATAGCATGCGAATTGGAGCGAAAATATCGTTCTGGATCGCATGCAACGGCACTTTTGCTTATGGGTGGCAAGGCGATACGCAGTTACTGCTTGACGGTGCTGAATGATTGGTCGCGTGCTTGTCGCCGGGCCTCTTATCTTAGCCGCAATCTTCATTTCAGTCGCGTGCATATACTGGCCGACTACCGCTAATTTACTGGGGTTTGGGAGGGACACAGATTATTCTTCTCACAGTGCGCTCGTCGTCTTCGTCGTTTTGGTGCTCATTTGGAATCTGCGCGCCAAACTTGCCATGTTGCCGATTCATCCCTTCTTGTTTGGATTCATCGGGCTGATTGGATTGGGATTTATTTGGCTGTCGGGACAGCTTGTCTTCACCCGCGTCTTCACGCAGCTTGCCGTGCTCGCGATGGTTCCAATGGCCGTGCTGACCTTGCTTGGATTTCGCTGGTTGGCCGCAATGGCCTTTCCATTTTTCGTGTTGATGTTTGCGGTTCCGATGTGGAGCCCACTGGTTCCAACCTTGGTGAAATGGACTGCGAAGTTCGCCGAGTTGGGCATACGAGCATCAGGTGTTCCGATATACCGCGAGGGAGCGTATTTTGTCCTTCCCAGCGGTACGTGGTCCGTCGCCGACACCTGTAGCGGGGTAGCGTTCCTAAGTACTTGCTTGTTACTTGGCGTATTGTATGCATGGACGATTTATGTTTCGCCCATGAAACGTGTTGTTTTCATCGCTGGCGCGGCCGTTATTGGCGTAGTTGGTAACTGGGTCCGCGTTTACCTGACGATGATGGTCGCACACTATAGCGATAACCGTTTTCTTCGCGAGGATCACTATACTTTTGGCTGGCTGCTATTCGCCGTATTTCTATTCTTTTTTTGTTGGTTTGGGCTGCGCTATCGCGACGCGGAGCCGTCGGCAGGCGACAACAGTCGACTTGATCTCAATGGAGTGGCCACAAGTTCGTCCCCCTTGCGCGGGCCGTCTGTACATCGGCTCCTAACCGTTTCCGCTCTGATTGCGGTCGCATTGGCAGTTTGGCCGTTGTATGAATCTCGGTTGCAGGTTCAGCTGATATCAAGCCCAATGGAAGTAGCAAATATCCTACCGCAGGCTGGCTGGTCGCCGGTTGAAACGTCGGCACTGGAATGGGCCCCGGAACTCACTAACCCTTCATTGCTCCGCATCCAGGTTTTTGAAAAAGCGAGCCGTCGCGTCAGTGTTTTTGTCGGCATCTTTCGCAACGAAACGTGGGAGTCCAAGCTGGTAACCGTGACCAACCAACTTGCTGGCGGGGATAAATCGAGCTGGAACCTGGCGGATCGAGGCGTCGTACAGACTGAAATATCAGGCCAGCCTCTCGAAGCAAAAACTGGCGTAATACTTGGCCGCACGGGTAGAGTACTTGCATGGCATTGGTATTGGATTAATGGGGTATCTACTGCAAATGACGTTGCCGCGAAGTTTCGGCAGCTTCGCACGCGCTTATCTGGCGGACCCGGCGCGTCAGCCTGGGTTGCAATTTACACGAGTGCAAATGAATCCTCGGACATATCTTCAAAGTCGCTGCAAGAATTCACTCGCGACATGGGTGGAGCTTTGGAAAACGCGCTGCTTCGCACGTCTAAACCATGATATCTAACAGGGGGCGGACGAAAAATTAATCAGCATCCCGCTAAGAACTCTTGGCTTCGAAGTCGACGTGCTAATTATTGTTAGCCTCGAGAAGGATTCGCGCGAAATAGCCAGAGGAAAAATTTATGTAACCGCATACAATTCGGCTTGAAGTTTTCGCCGTGATTAATGGAGTACGAATAGCGTACAGTCCGACAGTCCTGAAGCTATATCGAATTAAACGACAAGCCCATAACCTTGCCTAACTCTTTACTTTACGATCCAACAATATGGAGCTATGGTTTCGCGGCTTTGATCTTCGTCGCGTTTGCAGCTCGGCTCACGCTTAGCTGGCGCGGCGGACGGCGGGCTCAAGTGGTGCTCGGTGCCGCCGTCGGTAGCGCCCTGTGGGCAAGTTTTGTCTGCGTAGCGCTCGCGTTTTCAATCCCGGAGTTTTGGTGGCTGGCGCGGGTTTTCGATGTTCTGCGCATCGGTGCATGGCTCGCGTTTTTGTTGCTGTTGCTCGGCGAGTGGCCAGATAAGCGCGCCACGCCGAACGAATTAAAATCGCGACCGTGGCGTCTTATTGGCACCGCAGCACTATTGACTGCAGCGATGATTTTGCCGGAGGATCTGCCATGGCATCGCGCCACCGGGGAACAGGGGGCGATGGGCGTATTTCTGGTGCTGCTCGGTATCTCAGTCCTCGGGCTTGCATTGACCGAACAACTATATCGACGTACGCCGGAAAGCCGTCGGTGGGCAATAAAACCGCTCGTGATCGGGCTTGCGGGCATGTTTGCCTTTGATCTTTTTATGTATGCCGAGGCTGTATTATTCAAGCATCTTGACCCTGGCATGTGGGCGGCACGCGGTGTTGCCCATGCGTTCGTCGTTTTCTTTGTAGCCGTGGCGACTGCGCGCAATACGACCTGGACGATTGATTTGCATGTCTCACGCGGAATCGTATTCCACTCGACCGCTGTCAGCATCGCGGGAATTTGCCTGTTACTAGTTGCTGGCGCGGGTTATTGGGTGCGAGCCTTCGGGGGGGGCTGGGGCGAAACACTACAAATCGCGTTTGTTTTTGCCGCGCTGCTCTGCCTCACCACTCTCGGGGTATCAGGTCGCTTACGTGCGACGCTGAGGGTTTTCATTAACAAACATCTTTTTTCCTACCGGTACGACTATAGAAAGGAATGGTTGCAATTTACCCAGGTATTGGGAACGTCAGAGACCGGAAAAAATCTGCATGAAAAAGTTGTACGTGCCCTTGCTGATCTGGTGGAAAGTCACGGCGGTGCTGTGTGGATGGAGCGCGGCGGTGCTTTTTGCCAAGTGGCCAGTGTGAATATGTCTGCAATCGGTGCGGTCGAGTTGGTTTCAAGTTCACTGTCCACGTTTCTTGTCCGCACAGGATGGATCATTCGCATCGACGAATTTGTTGGCGCACCCAACCGTTATCCGGCGTTAAGCCTACCAGATTGGCTATTAACGCTCAAGGACGCTTGGTTGGTGATTCCACTGCCAAATGGGCCAGACATGATTGGATTCGTCATACTGACCCGACCACGGACACCTGTCGATATTAACTGGGAGATTAGGGATTTACTGAAGACGGCGAGCCGACAAGCGGCAAGTTATCTTGCGCAGTTTCGAGCAAATGAAGCTTTGTTGGAGGCGGAGAAATTCGACGCCTTCAATCGCATGTCCGCTTTTGTCGTTCATGATTTGAAAAACCTCATTGCCCAACTCGTCTTGCTGCTGAAAAACGCTACCCGACATCGCGACAAGCCGGAATTTCAAGCAGACATGCTCGAAACGATCAAGCACGTCGTTACGCGCATGAACCTATTGATGCTTCAGCTCAGAACCGGTGCAACGCCAACTGCCAACCCTCGCCCCATTGACGTTCGTGAAATCATCAATAGCGTTGTCGCGGCAAAGCGGGAATCCTCAACCTCAATTGACGTAAAATCAGGTCCAGTTCTACTTGCGCTCGCACATGATGAACACTTGGAGCGTGTGATTGGTCACGTCGTTCAAAATGCCATCGAAGCAACGGGTGAGACCGGTAGCCGGGTAATGTTGCGTGCATACTCCGACGATAAATATGCAGTGATAGAAATAGTCGACCGGGGCATAGGCATGACAAAGGAGTTCGTGCAAGAACGCCTGTTTCGACCGTTCCAAACAACGAAACCGCAAGGAATGGGCATCGGCATGAATGAAAGCTTTCAGTACATCAGCGGAATTGGCGGTCAAATCGTGGTGGAAAGCGAGCTGAACTCAGGCACGTGCGTACGCGTACTGCTGCTGCTTGCTGAAAATACTATAAATATCGAAGAGCCTCAAGAAAAAGCATGAACGACACAAAGCGAAAACCCTTGCTTATCGTTGAGGACGATCCGGCGCTACAAAAGCAAATGCGGTGGGCATTTGATCGAAACGAAACATTGGTTGCGGGCGATCCTGAAAGCGCAATTGCACAAGTTCGTCGTCATGAACCGGCTGTGATCACGATGGATCTGGGTTTGCCACCACATCCAGAAGACGCCACCGAAGGCTTCGCGCTACTTCAGAACATTCTGGCGCTGGCACCGCACACCAAAGTAATCGTGCTTACCGGCCAAGACGACCACTCGAATGCGCTGAAAGCTATTCGCTTGGGCGCCTACGATTTTTACGCAAAACCCTTCGAGCCGGAATTGCTGTCGCTCACCATTGAGCGCGCGTTTTGTCTTTATGAGCTACAAGAGGAAAATCGACGTCTGCAGTCTTCTGCAAAGCCCGCCGGTTTTGCCGGCATCATTACCCGTGATGCAGAGATGCTGCGTGTTTGCCACATGGCGGAAAAAGTTGCGCCGACAACAGCAACAATTTTGTTGCTGGGTGAATCTGGCACCGGCAAAGAACTGGTCGCGCGAGCATTGCACGATCTTTCCCCACGCCGCAAGGAGCGGTGCGTGGCAATTAACTGCGCGGCGATCCCCGAGACGCTGCTTGAAAGCGAACTTTTCGGCTACGAGAAAGGTGCCTTCACCGGTGCCACAAAGCAAACATTGGGAAAGATCGAGACGGCGAACAAAGGCACACTTTTCCTCGACGAAATCGGCGACCTTCCGCTGGCGCTGCAAGGCAAGCTGTTGCGTTTTCTACAGGAGCGGGTGATAGAACGGGTAGGCGGGCGCGAAGAAATTCCTGTCGATGTTCGCATCGTCTGTGCGACCCACCGAAATCTAAAAGAAATGATCGGGCAGGGAAATTTTCGGGAAGATCTGTATTTTCGACTCGCAGAGATCGTGCTTGAAATCCCTCCGCTGAGAGAAAGGCCCGGTGATCCAGGCTTGCTCGCGCATGCGTTTGTGCGGCGGTTTGCTGAGGAACAGCGTCGCGGCTCTTTGACATTATTACCGGACGCGATCAATGCGATCGAAGCGCATCCATGGACAGGCAATGTGCGTGAGCTCGAAAATTGCATCAAGCGTGCAGTAATCATGGCCGAGGGCAGTGTGATTCGCAGTTCTGATCTTGGCTTGAATGTCGAGCATGAAAGCCCAACACTAAACCTTCGCCAAGTGCGCGACGTGGCAGAGAAGCAGGCCGTGGTACGCGTGCTCGGACGAGCGGACGGTAATCTGAGCAAGGCCGCCGACATGCTGGGCATCAGTCGCCCAACACTCTACGAACTTCTTGATCGTTTTGGCCTGCGTTGATGAACGACACGCGATGTCAGCTGTTTTTAATATGGGGTTGAGCATGAATGTCAACGGGCTTCGTATGATTTTGAAGGGTGCAGCGGTACTGGTGGTTAGTGCGGCTCTGCTGAGCGCTTGTAGCGACGAGAGACCAGACGCGCTCGTTGCTTCTGCGAAAGAATACCTCGCGAAAAAAGATTATCCAGCAGCCTCAATTCAACTGAAGAATGCGCTAAAGCAGAAGGACAGTGGCGAAATCCGCTATCTTTTGGGAACAACGTCGATTGGAATGGGTGACTATACGGTCGCGCAGGTTCAACTACGGCAAGCGTTGGAATCAAAATATCCCGTAGATGCCATTTATCCCGAACTTTCGAAAGTTATGCTGGCTTTAGGGGAGCATAAGAAATTAGTCTCGGAATTCGAGAATGTACGCATCAGCGATGGCGAGCGTCAAGCGTCAATTAAGACCGACGTTGGCGAAGCGTATCTCGCCTTGGGACAGCCAAAGCAGGCGCGGGAAGCTTTTTCGGTCGCGCTGGCAAGCGTCCCCGGGTACCCACGAGCACGCGCTGGCGAAGGTCGCAACATTGCCGCCGCAGGCGACGTCGCGGGGGCGACGGCGATAGCCAACGACATCCTGGCAAAAAATCCGGACTTTCCGCATGCGCTTGCGCTTAAGGCTGATTTGCTGGCTTCACAAGGAAAGAATGAAGAGGCGATAACGATCCTGACCACGCTGGTTAAAGTAATGCCCTACAACGGTCAGGCGCGATTTGCACTGGTGTCTCTTTTAATCGCGGGGGGAAAGTTTGATCTGGCCAACGGTGCCATCACGGACATGAAAAAAAACCTTCCGCGTGATATACGCGGAAAATATTTGGAGGCACTGCTGGCGTTCAGGCAAAACGAACCTGCGAAGGCGCGAGACGCGGTTTTGCAGGTGCTCAACGCGATTCCGGATCAGGGTCCTTCTCTGTTGCTCGCAGGGGCGGCGGAATATCAGCTTGGTTCGCTATCGACCGCCGCAGACTATTTGCGCAAGGTAATTGCAAAATTCCCGAATAATTTGTACGCGCGAAATTTATTGGTGGCAACCTATTTGCGACAAGGCCAGCCAGGCAAAGCGGAAGATGCACTTGCCCCTGCAATTTCGCTCGCGCCGAACGACCCCACCGTTCTGCGGGCGGCGGGTGAGGTGGCAGTTGCAAACAACAAACTCAAGGATGCGGCCAGGTATTACGATCAGGCGCTTGCTCTCGAAAAAGACAACTCTGCTTTAAAAACGAGGTTGGCCCAGATTCGCCTCGCCAGCGGCGAAACCGACCGCGCGCTTGCTGATTTGGAATCAACCTCCGGACTCGACAAGACCCAGTATCAGTCGGATCTTGCCCTGATTTCAACGTACGTGACGCGTAAAGAGTACGACAAAGCCCTCGCTGCAGTTGCTACGCTTGAACAAAAACTGCCGAACCACCCGACTACCTACAGCATCAAGGGTGCCGTGTACCTCGCCAAAAATGACGCCAAGAGTGCGCGGGTGCATCTTGAAAAGGCGTTGTCCATTCAGGCAAATTACCTGCCCGCAGCGCGTGTGCTTGCCGGCCTCGATATCACTGATAAAAATTTCGCGGCAGCGACAAATCGATTCGAATCTATCTTGGCGAAAGAGCCAAACAATGAAGGGGCGCTTCTCGCGCTCGCACAAGTACAAGCTTCTGCCAAGGCATCTCGCAAAGAGATTATTGCCACCTTTGACCGCGCGATTAAAGCCAACCCTACGTCTGTCGCTTCCCGCGTGGCGCAAATCAGCTTCCTTAACCAAACCAGAGACACGACAGCGACGCTCGCTGCGGCACAGGCCGCAAACGCTGCGATTCAAAACGAGCCCAGAATTCTCGATGCACTTGGGCTTGCGCAATTGGCGGCTGGCGAAACCAGCCAGGCGATTGAGACCTTTAACAAGCTTGCAAGTGCACAACCAGATTCACCCTTGCCGCAATTACGTTTAGCCGCCGCGAGCTACGCCGCCAAGCAGGTTGACGCTCCTATTCAGGCATTGCGAAAAGCGCTTGCGATCAAACCAGATCTGCTCGAGGCACAACGTGGAATCATTGCATTGCAGCTTGCCGCCGGGAAGCCCGAAGCAGCGCTCAAGGAAGCCAAAGCGATACAACAAGCGAGGCCGAAGGAGGCGATCGGATTCGCGATGGAAGGTGATGTACTTGAGAGCCAGAAAAAACCTGCCGATGCAGCGAAGGCGTACGCAGAAGCATCGAAACGCCAGCCTGGCGCGGAGCTCGTGGTGAGGCAAATACAGCTTTTCGAGGCCGCAGGCCTTTCGGCTGAGGCCAGCGCGACCGCGGCCAAGTGGCTGAAGGAGAATCCTGATGACACGACGCTGCGGTTTTTTTTGGCGACAACGTCCATGCAGAACAGAGATTACAAAGACGCCGCGCAACGTTACAAGGATATTCTCAAGAAGAACCCCAATCACTTCGAAACTTTAAATAACCTGGCTTGGATTCTTGGCGAATTGAAAGACCCTGCTGCATTAAGTTATGCCGAAAAAGCGTATGCACTTGCGCCGACGAACGCCGGGGTTCTGGATACTTACGGGTGGTTGCTAGTTAACAGCGATAGCGGGACACGGGGCATCGAGCTATTGTCTCAGGCGGCAACGCGTGCGCCACAGGCTGTCGAGATACGATTGCATCTGGCGAAAGCACTAATCAAGTCCGGGGATAAAGCAGGCGCAAAAAAAGAGCTTGAGGCGGCCGCGAAGCACGGCGAAAAATCTGCCCTGAAAGTGGAAATCGAGCAATTGCTTCGGTCACTCTGATACGGCTCAACCTGCGTTTGCAATCCGGTGAGATCTACGCATTACCGTTAGACACAACGATTGGCTTGCGAACTAAAAAATAAAGGTTTGTAAACAGCGCAAATGAACAACGTAAAAACGCTTTCGATAGATTTATTGAATCTGCACGACGCGAAGCAAATCAAGCGACCAGAAAGCAGTTTCCATAACAATGATTCCACTTCAGGGCGCGGCACCTTGGTCTGCGGCTGATATGCGATCCGCGCGTCCCATCAGGGTGGCATTTTGCCTTGATTCATTCGCCATTGGCGGAACCGAGCTGAATGCAGTGCGCACTGCAGAAGCACTCGATCCTGAGCGGATTGAGTTATCTGTTTTTCACTTGCAGGCCCACGGACCACTCCGTGCGCGCTATGAACGTCTCGGCGTACCGATGACACATGTCCCGATTCCAAATCTTTACTCACCGCGCACGGCGGTTCAGGGCATGCGTCTCGCGAAAATGCTTCGGCATCGAAATATGGATGTCGTGCACTCACATGACATCTATTGCAATATTTTCGTCGTTCCATGGGCGCGTATTTTTACGCAATGCTCGATTATTGCCAGTCGTCGCTGGTGGTATGAGGCACCGCGGCCCGGGCTTGTGCGCATCAATCGTATGAGCTCCGTGCTGGCGCACCGCGTGTTGGCCAACAGTAGCGGCGTCGCCGGACTCCTGGCCTGCGATGAGCGGGTGCCGCTGGAGAAAATCGTGGAAATTCCCAATTTTCTTGCGGCAAGCGCGTTCGACACGGTCGATGCATTTGAGCGTCTCGAGCAACGGCGAGCTTGGGGCCTCCCTGACGGAGCATTCGCCGTTGGAATCGTGGCTCGCCTATCGCCTGTAAAAAACCACGTACTGCTAATTGCCGCAATGGCAAAACTTGACGAGCGATTTCATCTTTTGATCATTGGCGATGGACCTTCCAGAGCCGAACTTGAAGCACTCGTGCGAAAACTTCAGCTTGAATTTCGTGTTCATTTCGCAGGCGAGGTGCTCTCTGATCGAAATTTGCACCAGTTTCTTGACGTTAGTGTGCTTTGCTCGTTGAGCGAGGGATTTCCGAACGCCGTCATTGAGGGGATGGCGGCAGGTAGAGCCGTTGTCGCAACGCCGGTTGGAGGAGTTGTTGACGCCGTCACCAACGGCGTTACTGGGTTACTTGTGCCTGTTGATGATCCAGCACCGCTTGCGGATGCCCTGCGGTCGCTTGAGGCGGACTCGTCATTGCGCGCGCGCCTTGGAAATGCGGGGCGTGAGGAAGTACAAGCAAAATTTAGTCAGGAATTCGTGATCGAAAAACTTTCGTCACTCTACGAAACCCTCTCAGGTCGTCATCAATTAGTACGATCGGCGCTGCGCAGTGCGTGAAATGCTGCTCAAGATAGCGAGGCGTGTTCGCCATGTAGGGCTTTTTAGTCTGCGGGCCGTGGGCGGACTTAAATTGATCGCAGCATCGGCATGGCGCCAGCGGCGTTTACTCATCCTCTGCTACCACGGTGTGTCGTTGCATGACGAGCACGAATGGGATCCGGAACTTTTTGTGACGCCCGCTTTTTTACGGCGCCGATTCGAGATCCTGCGTGACGAGGGATACGTGGTGCTGCCGCTGGATGAAGCTCTCACACGCTGCACGAATGGCACTCTCCCAAGGCGCAGTGTCGTACTGACTTTTGATGATGGGCTAAGCGATTTCGCGCAAGTGGTTGCGCCAATGCTCGCGGAATTCGGCTTTCCTGCGACCGTATATGTAACGACTTACTATGCGGAAAAACAATGGCCGGTGACGCCTCCCATCCTGAACTACTTGCTTTGGAAGGCCGGGAATCGGCTGCACTCCTTTGAGTGGCCCGCCGCAGGCATCCGCCGCGCAGCCACAATCGAGCTTTCGCTATTGCGACGCCAAATCCTTGTCCAGCTACTCAACTTCGCCAACGAAAGCGCTATGTCAAGATATGACCGTTGGATTCTCACACAGTCGCTTGCGGATGCGCTCGGCGTCGATATGGAACCTATCCTCCGCCGACGGATATT
>JANMPY010000092.1:0-12552 GCA_031370095.1 Betaproteobacteria bacterium | reverse complement strand
GACATGCCAACTTTGGCCAGAAAATCCTTGTCGAGATCGTCTTTGCCAACGGCGTCGAGGTTCAAGCGTTTGAATTTGCGGCGACCGTCCGCCTCTTCAACTTCAATCTCAACCGTGCCACGCCTGACCGCTTCTTCCAGCAACAGCAGTCGCGCGTCACCCCAGGTCGCGACCGCTTTGTCGCCGACTTTTGTGATCAGATCAAACTCGGCAAATCCGCCTGCGGCAGCTGCGGAATTTGGCACCGGTGTAGCGATATAGGGCTTGGTGCCGGGTGTGCCCGAAACGAAAAGCGCCCAATACAAAAATGCCGCCAAAATAAAATTGGCGAGTGGCCCCGCCAGCACAATCGCGATGCGCTGCCACACCGATTTGTTGTTGAATGCGCGCGCCTTGTCGGCTCCACTTGCATCGACGCTGACACTGCCATCGCGTTCATCGGCCATCTTCACGTAGCCGCCAAGCGGCAGCACGCCAATCGCCCATTCGGTTTGATCGGGCCCGAATTTTTTCATCCACACGGCACGACCGAAGCCAATTGAGAAGCGCAGAATTTTTACGTCGCACGCGCGCGCAACCCAATAGTGACCCAGCTCATGAATGGTCACAAGGATGCCGATGGCGACGGCGAATGCGGCGATGGTGATGAGCAAAGACATGTCGTTTGAAGTTTAGGCGATGGCGGAATGTTTGACGGGGAAGCGTGCGATTCGTTCACGCGCAGCCACGCGGGCGTTCGCGTCGGCAGCGAGCACGTCATTCATGTCGGTCGCAGCGGTGATGGATGCGCAGCTCAGCACATCCTCAATCACCATTGCGATATCGGTGAACTTTAACGTGCCATTCAAAAATGCATCGACCGCAATTTCATTGGCCGCATTTAACACGGCCGGGGCCGTACCACCGCGTATTAACGCGTCGTAGGCCAGGCGCACACAGGGAAAGCGCACGGTGTCGATGGGGGAAAATTCGAGCGAGCCAGCTTTGGTGAGATCAAGCGTGCTGACACCGGCATCGATCCGGTCAGGAAATCCCAAGCCGTAGGCAATCGGCGTGCGCATATCGGGATTGCCCAGTTGCGCGATCACCGAGCCATCAAGATACTCGACCATCGAATGCACGATGCTCTGCGGATGGATCACCACTTCGATCATCTCGGCGTCAGCGTTAAACAGCCAATGTGCCTCGATGACTTCCAGACCTTTGTTCATCATGGTTGCCGAGTCAACGGAAATTTTGCGGCCCATCACCCAATTCGGATGCGCGCACGCTTCGTCCGGCGTCACGCTGTGCAGTTCGCTGTTCAAGCGACTGCGGAATGGCCCGCCGGATGCGGTGAGAATGATTTTGCGTACACCAGCGTTGGCGAGGCCTTCGCCGAAATGGCGTGGCAATGATTGAAAAACGGCGTTGTGTTCGCTATCGATCGGCAGCAACGTGGCACCATTGTCGGCAACCGCGTTCATGAAAATCCGCCCCGCCATCACCAGTGCTTCCTTGTTGGCAAGCAGCACCGTTTTACCGGCGCGTGCGGCGGCGAGCGAGGAAGGCAGGCCAGCCGCGCCGACAATGGCGGCCATCACCACATCAACATCTTTGTGCGTCGCAATCTCGGCCAGTGCTGCATCCCCTGCCAGAATTTCTGTGTCGCAACCGGCGCGCTTTAAGCGCTTACGCAGCGCATCGGCAAGCGTTGCGTCGGCAATCACCGCAAAACGCGGATGAAATTTTTCGCATTGCGTTGCCAGCTCATCGACGCGCGTTGAAGCCGACAAGGCGAAGACCTTGAAACGAAGCGGATGCCGCGCGATCACGTCGAGTGTGTTCACGCCGATGGAGCCGGTGGAGCCGAGAATGGCGACGTTTTTAACGTGCATGTCCTAAAGCCTTTGTTGCAGCAGCACGTACAAGCCTGCGAGCGGCAGCGTTGAGGTCAGCGCGTCGATACGATCCAGAATGCCACCGTGGCCGGGCAGCAAATTGCTGGAGTCTTTCAGATTTGCGCCGCGCTTCATCCACGATTCGAACAGATCGCCCATCACCGACACCGCCGAGAGCAATATAAAAAAAACAAACAGCGCGATCAAACTTGATCGCAAATCTTGCGCCCACACTTGACGACCGACAAAACTGTTTGCGACCAGAAACTGCCAGATGAAAAAATATACCGCCACGCCGACCATGCCACCGAGCGCACCTTCGATTGTTTTGCCGGGGCTGATGGCCGGTGCCAGTTTATTTTTGCCAAAGCGCTTGCCGACAAAATACGCCGCGATATCGGCGACCCAGACAATCGCTGCGAACGAGAGCAGCAACCAAGGACTCACATCGTGCAAGAAAAGCAACGCGAGCCACGCTGGAAATATCACCGCCCAACCGGCGAGCGCAATTACCCAACCGCTTGCCGGTCTCCAGATTTTTAACAGCCATACCGGCACCACGACAATCCAGAATATTGCTGCGACTAAAAACCCTGCCAACGCGAACGACTTGAATGGGATGCCGGCAAGTTGCCCGTAATTGTAGCTGCTAAATATCAGCGCACTCGCCACCAGTGAAATAGCCAAATACGTCCGCGCGCCGCCCTTGGTAAGCGCGCAAAAGCGGCTCCACTCCCAATTCGCTGCGGCCACAATCAGCAGTGTAAAAAATGCCCACCCCAAATTGGGCAGTAGAAAAAGCGCGATCAATACGATCGGCAGAATCACGAGTGCGGTGATGACGCGGGTCTTTAACACGGTGGTGTGGAGTTGCTAAGGCTAGGTGGGGGCGATGAAGACTGCGGCTACGCAAGGCTTGCGTTGGCAGCAGCAGTGGCAGCGGCGGGCACGAGCTGTTCGCTGGTGCGACCGAACCTGCGTTCGCGGCGACGATAGGAATCGATCGCTTTCATCAAACTGTCGCGGTCGAAATCCGGCCACAGCGTTTCGGTGAAATGAAACTCCGTGTACGCCAACTGCCAGAGGAGAAAATTGCTGATGCGTTCTTCGCCGCCGGTGCGAATAAAAAGATCCGGCTCGGGCGCGTACGCCATGGCGAGATGCTGCGCCAGCTCCTGCTCATTAATATTTTCAAACTCCAACACTGGTGCGGCTTCCAGAGCATTTATGCCCTGCAACGCCCGTACTTGCTGAAGTTTGGCTTTTTGCGCTTTATTCGCTGCCTGTAAAATGTCCCAGCGGCCACCGTAGTTTGCCGCCACCGTCAAGGTGAGCTTGGTGTGATCTTTAGTGAGATCTTCACCTCGCGCGATGAGCTCACGAATACGCGCATCGAACGCCGACAAATCACCGATCACTTTGAAACGGACTTTGTTCTCATGCAGTTTGGTGACTTCATTTTCGAGCGCGCCCATGAACAATTGCATCAGCACCGAAACCTCATCGGCCGGACGACGCCAGTTTTCGCTGGAAAAAGCGAATAGCGTCAGATATTCAACGCCCAGCTCACCACAGGTTTTTACCGCCTCGCGCACCGCCGCGACGCCGCGCTTGTGCCCCGCCACACGCGGCATGAAGCGCTTTTTTGCCCAGCGCCCATTGCCGTCCATGATGATGGCGACGTGACGCGGCACATCGCTCACGTCAGGAATGGTTATGGTGGAGCTTTTATGCACGTGGGAAGGCAAGAGTGAAGGCGGCTAAACCGACATCAACTCTTTTTCCTTTTCAGCAACCGCGTGGTCGACGTCTTTAATAAAACGATCGGTGAGCTTTTGCACATCTTCCTGCGCGCGCTTTTCGTCGTCCTCAGGAATTGTTTTTGCCTTGAGCGCGTCTTTGAGCGTGGTGTTGGCGTCGCGGCGAATGTTGCGGATGGCAACCTTGGCATGCTCGCCGTCGCTCTTGACGACCTTCGCCAATTCTTTCCTGCGCTCCTCAGTGAGCGCCGGCATCGGCACGCGAATCGAGTCGCCTGCAGAGGTCGGATTGAGACCAAGACCTGAATCGCGAATCGCTTTCTCAACCACGGCGGCGAGCTTCTTTTCCCACGGCTGAACGGTGATGGTGCGCGCATCGGTCAGCGTCACGTTGGCCACCTGTTTTAAGCCCATCATGGTGCCGTAATAGTCGACCTGTATGTGGTCGAGCAGCCCGGTATGGGCGCGGCCAGTCCGCACCTTGGCCAGATCGTTTTTCAAGGTATCGAGCGATTTGCCCATTTTTTGCTCTGACTGCTTTTTCAAATCTGCGACGTTCATGCGCTCACTCCACGAGTAACTTCAAGCGTGTACTAGTGTACCTTCATCTTCGCCCATCACGACTCTTTTGAGCGCGCCGAGCTTGAAAATCGAAAACACGTTGATCGGCAATTTCTGATCGCGGCACAGCGCAATCGCGGTCGCGTCCATCACTTTCAAATTTTTGATCATGACCTCATCGAATGTAAGCTGCGAATAGCGCGTCGCAGTCTTGTCGAGCTTTGGGTCGGCCGTGTAGACGCCATCGACCTTGGTGGCCTTCAAAACGATTTCGGCTTCCATTTCGCGACCGCGCAATGCGGCTGCCGTATCGGTCGTGAAGAATGGATTGCCGGTGCCCGCAGCGAACACCACCACCTTGCCCTCTTCCAGATAACGCATGGTCTTGCCGCGAATGTAGGGCTCAACCACCGGCTCGATATTGATTGCCGACTGCACCCGCGGCGTCATGCCCGCTTTTGATAATGCATCCTGCAAGGCGAGTGAATTGATGACGGTGGCCAGCATGCCCATGTAATCGGCGGTCGCGCGATCCATGCCCGCCGCGCTCGTCGACACGCCACGGAAAATATTGCCGCCACCGATAACGATACCCATCGCCACACCCATGTCGGCTACTTCCTTGATTTCGCCGACGATGCGCTCGATGGTAGGCCGGTTGATGCCGAATGCATCGTCGCCCATCAGCGCTTCGCCCGACAGCTTGAGGAGGATGCGTCGATATTTGGGTGTCATCATTCGTCCTTTTTAATGACTAAAGTTTGACCGCAGATTGTGTCCGCAATCAGGCGAAAAATCCTGATGCACATACCATTCGGGGCAGCAATGGTTGCCGCCCCGAAATATTACTTATCGCGCGGCCGCTGCAGCAGCTTCCGCGACTTCGGCCGCAAAGTCAGTCACTTTCTTTTCAATTCCTTCACCGACCAAATACAGCGTGAACGAATTGATTGAAGCGCCTTTGGACTTCAGCAACGCCTCAATCGTCAGCTTGTCGTCTTTCACGAACGGCTGCGACAGCAACGCCACTTCCTTCATGAATTTTGCGGCGGATCCCTCAACCATCTTGGCCACAATCTCAGCGGGCTTACCGGATTCAGCCGCTTTTTGACGGGCAATTTCGCGCTCTTTTTCGACCAAACCTGCTGGCACATCGGCAATCGACAATGCCACCGGTTTGGACGCCGCGATATGCATCGCGATGTCTTTTGCCAGCGTCGTGTCGCCGCCGGTGACATCGACCAGCACGCCAACTTTTGCGCCACCGTGTATGTAATTATTCAGCGCGCCCTTGGCGGCTACACGGACAAAACGCCGGATCGACAGATTCTCACCAATCTTGCCGACCAAGGCCTTGCGGGTTTCTTCGACGCTTGCGCCATTGATGGTCATCGCGGCGAGTGCGGCAACGTCGACCGGATTTTGCGTTGCCACCATTTCAGCGAGCTTGGCTGTTAGCGCGAGGAAGTCGTCGTTTTTGGCGACGAAATCAGTTTCGCAATTTACTTCAATCATCGCGCCAAGCTTTTGGTCCGCAGAAATATAAATCGCGACCACACCTTCGGCTGCCACGCGGCTGGCCGCTTTGCTGGCTTTGTTGCCAAGCTTCACGCGCAGAATTTCTTCCGCTTTGTCCATTAGCTCGCTAGCGGTCGTCGCCACACCTGCGGCTTCGGTCAGCGCTTTTTTGCATTCCATCATCGGCGCGTCTGTCTTCTCGCGGAGCTCTTTTACCATTGCTGCCGTAATCTCTGCCATTTCCATTTCCTATTCTGTGCTGTTAACTGCGATCGCCAGTGACCGTGCGACCTGATGTTTTTTGTAAAATTCCGCGAAGCCCAAGCAGTTCAAAAAAAAGGGGCCGGAGCCCCTTTTTTCCGGTTCGAAAACTTACTTCGCTTCTTCCTCGGTGACTTCAACCAACTCGCCACCCGGTGCGACCATCTCCTGGATCACCGCGTTCTTGCCTTCGAGAATCGCATCGGCCACGCCGCGTGCGTACAAACGAATTGCGCAGGTCGAGTCGTCGTTACCCGGAATCACATAGTCAACGCCGTCTAGCGAATTATTGGTATCGACCACGCCGATAATCGGCACGCCGAGCTTCTTGGCTTCGGTCACGGCAATCTTGTGATAACCGACGTCGATCACAAAAATCGCGTCCGGCACGCCGCCCATTTCCTTGATGCCGCCCATCGAACGCTGGAGTTTTTCCATTTCGCGGGTGAACATCAGGGCTTCTTTTTTACTCAATTTTTCGAGTGAACCATCTGCCGCCATCGCTTCAAGTTCCTTCAGGCGCTTGATCGAGCCTTTGACGGTTTTATAGTTGGTGAGCATGCCGCCCAACCAACGAAAATCAACGTAAGGCATACCGGCGCGCTGCGCCTCTTCCAGCACGATTTCGCGCGCTTGCCGCTTGGTGCCGACGAACAGAATGGTGCCTTTGTTCGATGCCAACTGGCGTACAAACTTGAGCGCGTCCTGGTACATCGGCAGCGATTTCTCAAGATTGATAATATGAATTTTGTTGCGGGCACCGAAAATGAACGGTGCCATTTTGGGATTCCAGAAACGGGTTTGGTGTCCGAAATGGACGCCCGCTTCGAGCATTTGACGCATGGTTACTGACATGAAAAACTCCAAAAAGTTAAGGTTAACCTCCCCTCACAAGACTCTTTCGGCGGTATGCGGGCCGGAAAAGACCTTAACGGTGCGAGGGTGTGGATTTGCCCTATCTGGCGAAACTTTATTCACCAGATCAGAACAGTCCGTCATTATAGTCCAAAACCCTGAAAAGAATCAAATATCTTATAAAAATCAGGCGCATCGCATAGCGTCTCGCGCCTCGCCCCGCTATACTTCACGCTTGTTTTTTGTATTGAAATGAAATCGTGAACGTTTCGCTTAAAACTCCCCAAGACATCGAAAAAATGCGCGTCGCCGGTCGCCTCGCATCCGAAGTACTCGACTTCATTACGCCGCACGTGAAAGCCAACGTGACGACCGAGAAGCTCGATGCGCTCTGCCACGACTACATCGTGAATGTGCAGGGCACCATTCCGGCACCGCTCAATTACGCGCCGCCGGGTCATCGCCCGTATCCAAAATCAATTTGTACATCGGTCAATCATCAGGTTTGCCATGGCATTCCCGGCGAGAAGGTGTTGAAGCATGGCGACGTGATCAACATCGACGTGACCGTCATCAAGGATGGTTATCACGGCGACACCAGCCGCATGTTTTACGTCGGCGAGCCGTCGATTCAAGCGAAGCGCCTATGTGAGAGCACCTATGAATCGATGTGGCGCGGCATCCGTATGGTGAAGCCCGGTGCGACGCTCGGTGATATTGGTCACGCAATTCAGGTGTTTGCCGAGGGCCAGGGATTTTCGATCGTGCGTGAATTTTGCGGTCACGGCATCGGCAAAAAATTCCATGAAGACCCGCAGATTCTGCATTACGGCAAAGCCGGTGCTGGCATGACGCTAAAGGCCGGCATGATTTTTACCGTCGAGCCGATGATCAACGCGGGCAAAAAAGATATTCGCATGCTGGGCGATGGCTGGACAGTCGTGACCGCCGACCACAGCCTTTCCGCGCAGTGGGAACACACGGTGCTGGTGACTGATGACGGTTATGAAGTGCTGACCCAATCGGCCGGCACGCCGCCGATGCCCGCGAATCTTTCCTGACGCGTGAATCAACCCGACCGTGGTTCCTCCCGTAACCACTGACGCGGCCCCATCAGTGCCGCAGCCTGCTACGGTCGCCACGCTTGCGCCCCACGCCCGCGCGGCTTACGTGAAACGGATCCGCGATTGGCTGCAAGGTCAACGCGACGCGCTTCGGTCAGCGTACCTCAAACGCGCGCAGCCGGACCGCAATTTACGCCGTCACGCCGCAGTCGTGGACGAAGCGGTTTCTCGCATCGCTACAGACATTCATTTGCCGACCAAGATCGCCATCGCCGCCGTCGGCGGCTACGGGCGCGGCTTTTTATTTCCCGCCTCGGACGTCGATTTGCTGGTGCTGCTGCCGGACGGTACTTCGCCGGATGCCCTCGTCGAAGCGTTCGTGAGTTTGCTGTGGGATGTCGGTCTGGAGCCGGGCATTTCGGTGCGCACGATGGCCGAATGCATCGACGAGGCGGCCAAGGATGCCACGGTCGATACGGGTCTTTTGGAAATGCGCGGCGTGTGGGGCGACGCAGCATTGGTCGAAGCATTAAAATCCAAGCTGAAAAAATCACGCTCGGTCGGCGCTTTTTTCACCGCCAAGATTGATGAACAAAAACGCCGCCACGCGCGCCATAACGATGTCGCATTGAATCTAGAGCCGAATATTAAAGAAAGCCCTGGCGGCCTGCGCGATTTGCAGACGGTGCTGTGGCTGGCAAGAGCAGCCGATTTAGGTGACGATTGGCAGGCGCTGCAAACTGAAGGCTTGATCACGCCGTATGAATTGAAGTTGATCAGCCGCCATCGGCGAGTGCTGATCGATATTCGTATCCGCCTGCATTACCTCGCGCATCGGCGCGAAGACAGATTGGTGTTTGACTATCAAACCGAGCTCGCAAAAGAACTGAAACTCGAGGGCGGCAAGAACAAGCTTCCTTCCGAAGTGCTGATGCGCCGCTATTACCTGACCGCAAAAGTGATCTGGCAAATGAATTCGATCCTCTTGCCGACGCTGCTTCAACGCATCTCGCAGCGACGCGTTGATGACGTCAAAAAGATTGACGACGAATTCGATGTGGTGAACGGCAATATCGCTGCGCGCAACGAGAAACTTTTCAATCGCGATCCTGGCGCCATTTTCCGTGCCTTTCTCGCTTTGCAAAGTGTGAAAGAGGCGGAATTTTTCGAGCCGGAAACGTTGCGTGCGTTGTGGCGCGCGGTGCATTTAATCGACAAGAAATTCCGTGACGACAATGGGAACAATCAGTTATTTTTGAAAATTCTACAAAGCGACAAAGTCACGTTCACACTGCGGCGCATGAGCCGCTACGGCGTGCTCGGTCGCTACATTCCCGCCTTCGGTCGCATCGCCGGACAAATGCAGCACGATTTATTTCACGTCTACACGGTCGATGAACACATATTGATGGTGATCCGCAATTTGCGCAGACTCGTATTGCCGCGTTTCGCGCACGAGTTTCCGTTTTGCCACGAACTTGCCAGCGAATTTGCGCGGCCCGAAATTTTATATCTGGCGGCCTTGTTTCACGACATCGCCAAGGGTCGCGGCGGCGACCATTCCGAGCTGGGTAAAAAAGATGCGCGCCTGTTTTGCAGAAAGCTTTCAATCTCGAAATCGGATACCGAGCTGGTCGCGTGGCTGGTGGAAATGCATTTGCAAATGTCGGCGACGGCACAAAAGCAGGATTTATCCGACCCCGGCGTCATCGCCCATTTTGCAAAACGTGTCGGCGATGAGCGCCGTCTGATCGCGCTGTATCTGCTGACGGTGGCGGACGTACGTGGCACCAGCCCGCATGTATGGAACGCGTGGAAAGCGAAACTGCTCGAGCAACTGTTTCGCGCCACGCGCAAGTTGCTGCGGGGTGATGCAGTGCCGAACGAACACTGGATTGAAAACAAGCGTGCGGATGCGTTGGCACTTTATCTGGCAAGCGGTGGCTCGCGCGACCTCGCCCACGAAAAACCACCGCTGTGGGCGCATGTCAGAGACAGCTATTTTCAGCGCTTCGAGGCGGCCGAAATGGCGTGGCATGCATCGGTGCTTGATCGCGACGCGTCGCCGGCGAGCGCGGTGGTGCGGGTGCGTGCGCTCGGCGACGGTAACGCAATAGACAGCGAACAAGAAGGCTTTGCCGTGATGGTGATGACGCGCGACCAGCCGGGATTGTTTGCGCGCATCACCGGCTACTTCGAAAAACTTGCCTTCGATATTGCTGCCGCCAAGGTCTACACCACGAGTCACCAATACGCGCTGGATGCATTTCAGGTGCTGCCAAAGTCCGGTGCGGCTTCGCGCTTTCAGGACGTGGCCGCGACCATCGAGCGCGGGCTTGCGGGCATCCTCGATGACCCGGCCGCACCGCTGTCAACACATTCAGGTCGCATCGCGCGTCAGGTAAAACATTTTCCGTTCGAGCCCGCCGTGTCGCTCATCCCGGCGCGACAAAAACCGTATTTCGAATTAAACGTGAGCTGTGCAGATCGACCTGGATTATTGTCATCAATGGCGCGGGTGTTTCTCGCGTTCGATGTCAATCTGAAAGACGCACGCATCAGCACACTTGGACAGCGCGCGGAAGACGTGTTTATTGTCGCGAACAAGAAACTTGGCGATGCTGGGTTTGCCGCTGAATTTCAGGCGGCGCTGATTTTGCAATTGCGCGGCTAGCGCTCACGAATTCTAAAAATCCTGTCGTCCTGGCGCAGGCCGGGACGACATCGCACGTTGGCATCGCAGGACTGGGAAACTTATAAACTCTAGCACAGACGCGCCTTTCAGGACATTTTACGTCCACGAGCCGCACCCGTGCTTGATCCACACTCGTTTATCCCATACAGCAAGCACAAAATCTCAGGAAATCGGCTTGCCGTCAGCAAGCTTCATCCAGCCCACAATCACCCGATACAGATACCAGACAAAAACGATTGCCGGAAATATCCACGTAAATATGATGCCGATGCCGAGCGTGGCGATAGTGAGAATCCAGAACGCACCCCACGCCAGAATCCACCAAAGCAAACCCCACCAGAATGTGCGCGACAGCCACGAGAAGTGCGTCTCAAGCCACGTGCCGCGGACATCGTCGCGCTTGACCAGACCGACGATCATCGCCACCAGCGCCAGCAACAGCATTGTGAACGGCGCCAGCGCATGCAGGCCGTACAGAATGTGCGTAACGGTCATCGAGCCTTGCACGTCTTTTTCCCCATTTGGGGTAACGGCAACATCAATAATCTCGGCCATGTTTTATTTCTCCTTAAGTCACAACTTAATCGTCATCAACGCCAACCAACTCCGGAAACAACACTTCGGTGTAGCCAAATTTTGTCATGTCGGTCATGCGCATCGGGTATAGCACGCCGTCGAGGTGATCGACTTCGTGCTGCACCACCCGCGCGTGAAATCCACTCACGGTGCGGTCAATCGCATTGCCGAATTCATCAAAGCCGGTGTAATGCAAGCTCGTATATCGCGCCACCTCGCCGCGCATGCCGGGCACCGACAAACATCCTTCCCAGTCCAGCACCTTCTCTTCGATAGATGGTGACAATTGCGGATTTATCAATACGGTGTACGGAATCGGTTCGCGATTCGGATAACGCGGATTGTCGATGACTTCAAAAATCACCACGCGGACATTCTCGCCAATTTGCGGTGCCGCGAGGCCCGCGCCCTTCGCAGCTTTCATGCTGTCTTTCATGTCGGTAAGCAGCGCATGTAATTCGGGCGAATCAAACTTCGCTTCCGGCCACGGTGTCGACTTTTCAAACAGGCTAGTCGTGCCCATTTTCAAAATTGGCCGCACCGACATTTAAGCGTAGCCCCGTTTTGATACCGGCATCGCATCGTGCAGCTCAACGGCTTTGGACAATATCGCACGCACTTTTTTCATGCCCTCCTCCAGCACCGCGTCGGCATCTTTCAGTTTAATACCGCCCGCTGATGAGCCGCGTCCGGCGGCGTGGTTCATCGATAACGCCAAGGTCGCGTAGGATAAATTTTGTTCGCGCGCGAGACCCGCTTCGGGCATCGTGGTCATGCCGACCATGGCACAACCGTCACGCTCGAGGCGATTGATTTCGGCCACCGTTTCCAGTCGCGGCCCCTGCATGACACCGATCACGCCTGACTCCAGCACATTGATCGACACCGCTTTGGCCGCAGCCAGCAGCAACATCCGTGCAAGGGTGCAATACGGAAAGGTAAAGTCGACGTGTGTGACCTCAGCGTCACCTTCAAAAAAAGTGTGCTTGCGACCATGGGTGTAATCGATCACCTGATCCGGCACGCCAATCGCGCCAGGCCCCATATCGGCTGCGATGCCACCGACGGAATTCACCGCCAGCACGCGCGTCACACCCACCGATTGCAGCGCCCAGATATTGGCGCGGTAATTGACCTCGTGCGGCGCGATGGTGTGGCCGTAGCCGTGGCGCGCGAGAAAAATTACTTCCGCTTTGGCGATCTTGCCATAGGTGAGATGACCCGACGGCTCACCATAGGGCGTACGCACCACTTCGCGGCGCTTGATTTCAAGATTGGCCAGATTGGTGAGCCCCGTGCCGCCGATGATTGCCAACATGCGCTTACTTTCCTTTCACGGCATAAATCGCCGGCAGATTTCGCCACGCGCCCGACACGTCCAT
>JANMPY010000005.1:0-5250 GCA_031370095.1 Betaproteobacteria bacterium | reverse complement strand
GACCAATCGTGCAAGGCACGCTGGTGCCAAACGGCGCGAAGGTGCCGGGCACGCAATTCCAGATGGATCCGGTGAAGGCCGCGTTCGACATCGGCGCGATGATCCGCTGGCTCGATTTCAACGACACCTGGCTGGCGGCCGAATGGGGCCACCCATCGGATAATCTGGGCGGCATTCTCGCCACCGCTGACTGGCTCTCGCGCAACGCTGTCGCCACGGGAAAAAAACCGCTGACCGTGCATGACCTGCTCACCGGCATGATCAAGGCGCACGAAATCCAGGGCTGCATTGCGCTGGAAAATTCGTTCAACAAAGTTGGTCTCGATCATGTGGTGCTGGTGAAGGTTGCTTCCACCGCAGTCGTCGCCGAAATGATGGGACTGTCCAAAGACGAAATTTTGAACGCCGTGTCGCTCGCATGGGTCGATGGCCAATCGTTGCGCACCTACCGCCATTCACCCAACACCGGTTCGCGCAAATCGTGGGCAGCGGGCGATGCCACCTCGCGTGCGGTGCGGCTGGCGCTGATCGCCAAGACCGGCGAAATGGGCTACCCATCGGTGTTGAGCGCCAAGACCTGGGGTTTTTACGACGTGCTGTTCAAAGGCAATGCGTTCAAGTTTCAGCGCCCGTACGGCTCGTACGTGATGGAAAACGTGCTGTTCAAAATTTCTTTCCCGGCAGAATTTCATTCGCAAACCGCTGTTGAAGCCGGGATGACGATTCATCAGGAACTCAAGAAGCTCGGTAAGACCGATAAGGACATCAAGAAAATCACCATCCGCACGCACGAGGCCTGCATCCGCATCATCGACAAAAAAGGCCCGCTCAATAATCCTGCTGACCGCGATCACTGCGTACAGTACATGGTGGCGATGCCGATTATTTTTGGTCGCCTCACCGCCAGCGATTACGAAGACAGTATTGCTGCCGACAAGCGCATCGATGTGTTGCGCGACAAAATCGTCTGCGTGGAAGATCCGAAATTTACCAAGGACTATCACGATCCGGCAAAGCGCTCGATTGCCAACGCGCTCACGGTGGAATTCACCGATGGCAAAAAGCTGAAAGAAATCGTTGTCGAATATCCGATCGGCCATAAACGTCGCCGCAAGGAAGGCATGCCGGTGCTGATGGCAAAATTCAAAACCAATCTGGCGCGGGTGTTTGCCGAGAAGCAGCGTGACGCGATTTGGGATCTGTGTACTGACATCAAAAAACTCGATGCGACACCAGTAAATGAGTTCGTTGACATGATGGTGATCTAGCAAGCCTGCGTAACCCGCATCTGAAACGGCACGATTTACGTGCCGTTTTCTTTGACGATGATGTCGCGGGGCGCAGGTTTCTACCGCAATCATTTCAAAGGCCTTAAAATCATCAATTCCACCGCGTCAGTAACTTTCGCGCGCCCTTTTATAAAAGGACCCACATGGCACATAACCTGTACGACACCCGCCAACAACTCAAGCTCAAATCGGGCGACACCGCGACCTACTATTCGCTGCTGAAATTGGCCGAGAAATTTCCCAATGTGAAGCGATTGCCGATTTCAATCCGCATCGTGCTCGAAAGCGTGTTGCGTAATTGCGATGGCAAGAAGGTCACCGAAGAGCACATCAAACAGCTCGCCAGTTGGCAGGCGACTGCCGCGCGCACGGATGAAATTCCGTTTGTGGTGGCGCGCATCGTGTTGCAGGATTTCACCGGCGTGCCGCTGCTCGCCGATCTCGCGGCGTTGCGCGGCGTGGCAGCGAAGCTCGGCAAGAATCCGAAAGTGATCGAGCCGCTGGTACCGGTTGATTTGGTCGTCGATCATTCGGTGCAAATCGATCATTACGGCACCGCTGACTCGCTTGACCTCAATATGAAGCTCGAATTTCAGCGCAATCAGGAGCGCTATGAATTCATGAAATGGGGCATGCAGGCGTTCGACACATTCAAAGTCGTGCCACCCGGCATCGGCATCGTGCATCAGGTGAATCTCGAATATCTGGCGCGCGGCGTGCATGATAAAAACGGCGTGCTCTATCCCGATTCGCTCGTCGGCACCGATTCGCACACCACCATGATCAACGGCGTCGGTGTGGTCGGCTGGGGCGTTGGTGGCATCGAAGCGGAAGCAGGCATGCTGGGGCAGCCGGTTTATTTCCTGACACCGGATGTGGTCGGCGTGAATCTCACCGGAAAATTACCGGAAGGCACCACCGCAACCGATCTGGTACTCACCGTGACCGAGATGTTGCGTAAGGCGAAAGTGGTCGGCAAGTTTGTGGAATTTTTCGGCGAAGGCGCTCGCGCCCTGAGCGTGCCGGACCGCGCAACGATTGCCAACATGGCACCCGAGTACGGCGCCACGATGGGTTTCTTCCCGGTCGATGAAGCGACCATGGAATATTTCCGCGCCGGTGGCCGTACGGCTGACGAGCTCGACAAATGCGAAAGCTACTTCAAAGCGCAGGGCATGTTCGGCGTGCCGATGGCAGGCGATTGCGATTATTCGACAACGCTCGCACTTGACCTCTCCACCATCAAGACGTCGCTGGCCGGCCCCAAGCGTCCGCAGGATCGGATCGAGCTGGGCAACATGAAATCGCAATTCACTTCGCTTTATTCCAAGCCACCCACAGAGAATGGTTTTTCCAAAGCGGCAGGCGACCTTGCCAAGCGTTTCAAAACCTCTGATGGCGTTGACTTGGGGTCAGGTGACGTACTCATCGCCGCGATCACCTCCTGCACCAATACCTCGAACCCGAGCGTCATGCTGGCCGCCGGACTGCTCGCCAAAAAAGCTGTCGAAAAAGGCCTGAAGGTTAAGCCACATATCAAGACCTCGCTGGCACCAGGCAGCCGCGTCGTCACCGACTATTTGACCAAGTCAGGTCTGCTGCCATACCTGGAAAAGATGGGTTTTTATCTGGCCGGCTACGGCTGCACAACCTGTATTGGCAATGCCGGCCCATTGGCAGAGCCGATTGAAGAATCGATTGTGAAGAACGATCTCGTGTGCGCCGCCGTGCTTTCAGGCAATCGCAATTTCGAAGCGCGCATTCATCCTAACCTGCGGGCGAATTTCCTTGCCTCGCCACCGCTGGTTGTGGCCTATGCAATCGCCGGCAACGTGCTCGTCGACTTGCAAACCGAGCCCGTCGGCCAAGGCACCAATGGCCCCGTGTATCTCAAAGACATTTGGCCCACCAGTCACGAAATCGCCGGCGTGTTGGGTTTTGCGATGGATCCTGAAGTATTCAAAACGCGCTATTCCAATCTCGGTGCCGACAATCCGCTGTGGCAAAAAGTGAAAGGCACCACCGGCCAGGTTTACGACTGGCCGACATCCACCTACATCGCCGAGCCACCGTTCTTCGCCAACTTTGGCACGGGAGCGGGCAAGGCTCACGACATCAAAGGTGCGAAAGCGCTCGGTGTCTTCGGCGACTCCGTGACCACCGACCACATCTCGCCAGCCGGGTCGATCAAAGATACGTCGCCTGCGGGCAAATATCTGATCGCGCACAATGTGCTCAAGGCCGACTTCAACAGCTACGGCGCGCGCCGCGGCAACCACGACGTGATGCTGCGCGGCACCTTCGCCAATGTGCGCATCAAAAATCTGATGATCCCGGCGAAAGCCGACGGCACCCGTGTGGAAGGCGGACTTACACTGATGCAACCCTCCGGCGAGCAAGTGTCGATTTACGATGCGGCAATGAAGTACATGGCCGTCGGTACGCCGACAGTGGTGTTTGGCGGCGAGGAATATGGCACCGGCTCGTCGCGCGACTGGGCGGCAAAAGGCACGCAGCTGCTTGGGGTGAAGGCGGTGATTGCGAAAAGTTTCGAGCGCATCCACCGCTCCAATCTGGTCGGCATGGGTGTGCTGCCGTGCCAATTCAAAGGCAGCGATACGGCGGTGTCGCTCGGCATCAAAGGCGATGAAAATTTCGACATCATCGGTATTGAGAGTGGCATCAAACCGCAGATGGATGTCACCCTCGTCATCAAGAGTCCGGACGGTTCGACGCGAAACGTGACGGTGCTGCTACGGATCGATACGCCGATTGAAGTCGACTACTATTTGCACGGCGGGATTTTACCGTACGTGTTGCGGGAACTGGTGGCGTAGAAAGCAAATTTACGTCGCAGCGAGCAATAAAAAACAGCCGGATTCGTCCGGCTGTTTTTTTGTTTTAACGTGGAAGCAAGCCCGCATAAAATAGTCAACCTCTAGTATTGGAGCGGCTCTTCGACGCTTTTAAGCCTGTGAGCCGCGCCAGTGCTAGCGTTAAATACCATGCCAACTATCTCCTGTCTTCCCGGCGCAGGCCGGGGTCCAAATAATCCAAAAATTTGAAGCGCCAAAAAAATTTGTTACCCTAACAAAGTACATACCGGTTAATAAATTTTGTACGTTAACCGTTACGCTGGTAAGCCCCCTGAGATCTGTATCAGGCATAACGAGGCGCTTTTGCATATCGTACACTTCAAGTTTTTGCCAATGACGGGTTAATAAAAACCCATCCAGGTTTATGACGCTTGCAGCTGGATTGGGATACAGATAAATGCCATAACCTCTTGCAGTGCAGGAATCGGCGTTTACAATAATACTGTCGGTACCAATACAGCCCGTGCTATTATTTTTGGCAGATAAATAATATACCGTTTTTTGTATTGGCGTAATAGAAGGCATGGCCACTGAAGATGTAAAACCGGTTGGCAAGGAAGACCAGGAATACGAAAAACCGTTTTGCGCAGTAACGCCTATGCTGTAAGATTTGCCGATACATGCCGGCATGTTATCGGGTAAATTAATAGTTACTGAAGAAACATTTACTATCACGGTGTCTTTTGCGGTTAAGGCCCCCATGCTAACCGTTAAATAATATACAGTTGATACAGCGGGATTAATAACCGGGTTTGCAACTGATGAAACAAATCCGGCGGGAACCGATGTCCAGGAATAAGTGCTGGTAGCCTGTGCGGCAGTACCAATTAGCGTACTCTTTCCTTTACATAAAGTTGTATCTCTGCCAGCATTGGCTATTGGCACCAAAGGAGCAGCAATACTAAAAACCGCATCGCTTTTATCGGTAAATAAAGCGTTGCTGTTGTCTGTTACTCTTACCACGCATTTTACCGAAGCCGGGCCGGTGACTATCCAACTACTGCTACCACCACTTGTAGTGGAGTTGGCTGATGCATTGATGGTTTGCCAGGTAACCCCGCTATCTCTTGAAATTTCAATTTTTA
>JANMPY010000648.1:0-2755 GCA_031370095.1 Betaproteobacteria bacterium | reverse complement strand
CCGAAAAATCACTGACGACGATGAATCTCAAAGTGGAGTCGTCGAATCTGAATGCGCTGTTTTCACAGTTTGGTTTTGGCGACCAGTTAAAGCGCGGCACTGGTAAGCTGGAGGGCAAGCTGTCGTGGCCAGGTCACGTCTATCAATTTCAAACGGCCACGTTGTCGGGCCAATTCCAGATCGAAGGGCGAAACGGTCAGTTTGCCAAAATCCCGGTCGGTGCTGGCAAGTTGTTGTCGTTGATCAGTCTGCAATCGATCCCGCGCCGCATCACGCTCGATTTTCGCGACGTGTTTTCGGAGGGCTTTGCGTTCGAGCGTATCGACGGCAACATCAAGATCAATAGCGGCATCATGTTCACGGACGATTTCGAAATCGTCGGTACCGCAGCCAATGTAAAAATGTCCGGTGACGTTTCACTACCTGCCGAGCAAACCAATTTGAAGCTGACGGTAGTGCCGTCGCTGGGTGAAGGAGTGGCCATCGGCGCGGGCGTGGTGCTGGGACCGGTCGGGGGTCTCGGTGTGTTGCTCGCGCAGAAATTATTGCAGGGCGCGCTTTCCTACGAATATGCAGTGACAGGTTCGTGGGACAATCCGCAGGTGGTCAAAATCAACAATAATTTGCCGCCGACCAAGCCCGGCAATCCGCCGACATCGCCGGTGGAAGCTGCAAAAAAACCAGCATGATCATCACCAAAAATTCTGGACATATTCCCGACGCATTGCTGGACGCGCAAAGTTCGACGCAATCTTTTTTTCGCGTTGCCGCAATCCAGATGGCGAGTGGACCGAACGTTGCCGGCAATCTACAGGAAGCGTCGCGCTTGATCGACATGGCGGCCAGCACCGGCGCACGCATCATTGCGCTGCCCGAATATTTCGCGATCATGGGCATGAAAGATACCGATAAAGTTGCGGTGCAGGAACAACCCGGCGACGGCCCCATTCAGCAATGGATGTCCGAGATTGCCGCCAGGCATCGCATCTGGCTGATTGGTGGCTCTATACCGATGGCTTCGAACGTGCCGAACAAAGTCCGCAACACTTGTCTGGTTTACGACAAAGACGGTAAACAAGTCGCGCGCTACGACAAGATTCACCTGTTCAATCTCGTGCTGGGCTCGGAAAACTATTCCGAAGAACGCACCATTGAAGCGGGCGACAAAGTCGTTGTGGTTGATTCCCCGTATGGCCGTATCGGTCTCTCGATCTGCTACGACCTGCGCTTTCCCGAGCTGTACCGCGCGATGGGCGATGTCGACATCATCGTCATTCCATCAGCCTTCACGGCCACCACCGGCAAAGCGCACTGGGAGCCGCTGATCCGCGCACGCGCAATCGAGAGCCTTGCGTACGTGATTGCACCTGCGCAGGGTGGCTTTCACGTCAATGGCCGCGAGACCCACGGCGACTCAATGATCGTCGATCCCTGGGGCGTGGTACTCGACCATTTGCCGCGCGGCTCTGGCGTGGTAGTGGCGGGCGTGAATCCGCATTACCAGCAGACGATTAGGAAGAGCCTGCCAGCGCTGACGCATCGGACGCTGGGTCTTAAACCTTAAGTTCGCGTTGCTGACGTAGCGGTCATCATTCCCAAAAACTGCAATTTTGCAAACGGCGCATACTGCTCGCAGCATGCCCTTACATGCACAGCAACGATAAGGAGAAATCATGTCCCTCGCTATCTTGCAGCACATATCGTATCGAACGGCGGCAGTCATCGCGATCCTCACCGCGTTTGCCGCGTCGGCTCTGGCCGATGAAACCTGCAACTCGCCGTACATGGCTAAACTGATCAAAGGTCAGGAAGATTATGTCTACGTCTGGACTTTGGGCGTTGAGGGACTTGGCGACGGATCAGACAAGCTGGTGACGATCGAGGTCAATCCGAAATCGACCAAATACGGCAAGGTCATCAACGCAGTCTCGGTCGGATCGCGCGGCGAGGCGCATCACATGGGCTTCACCGATGATCGGCGCTTTATCTGGGCGGGTGGTTTGGCCGGCAGCGACATTTTTGTATTCGATATTGGCAGCGATCCGGCGAAACCTGCGCTGGTGAAGACCATCACCAACATGGCCGACAAGACCGGCTACATCGGCCCTCACACCTACTACGCGTTGCCCGGTCGCATGCTGGTACAGGCCTTGTCAAACAACAAAGACAAGGGCGGCGTCACCGGCATGGCGCTTTATAACAACAAGGGAGACTTCATCACCAGCTATAGCATGCCGGTTGAGAACGGCGGCGACGGATACGGTTACGATCTCGCGGTCAATCCAACGAAGAATGTGCTGCTGACCTCAAGCTTCACCGGCCACGTCAATTACATGCGGCCCTTGGGCGACATCGTGAAGGATCCCGCTGCGATGAAACTATTCGGCAATACCATGGTGTTGTGGGATCTGAAAGCGATGAAGCCGAAAAAGGTGTTCAGTGTTCCGGGTGCGCCGCTGGAGATTCGCTGGTCGCTGAAGCCCGGCGATAGCTGGGCGGTGACGGCGACTGCCCTGACCTCGAAAATCTGGCTGGTGAAGCAGGACGCCAAGGGTGAATGGCAGGCCAAAGACGTGGCGACGATTGGCGACCCGGCGAAAATTCCCCTCCCCGTGGATATCAGCATCACCAAGGACGGCAAGGGCCTGTGGGTGAATACTTTCATGGATGGCAAAACACGTTATTTCGATTTATCAAACCCGGCAGCACCCAAGCAAACCTATGAGAAGCAAACCGGCAAGCAGGTCAACATGGT
>JANMPY010000610.1:0-8427 GCA_031370095.1 Betaproteobacteria bacterium | reverse complement strand
GGAGCGGGTCGCCGCATCACCGGAGCTGACCCAAGAGCTGGCATGGCACGGTGGCAAGACCCGCGATCTGCGCAGCGCGCCAACGACGTTCGCCGGCCACGATTTCAAACTTGCCCGCCTTGAGCGCGCGAACCAATATTGGCTGCACAACACCACGGCTTTGGATGGATTGCGTTAATCCTTCCAGCGCCTCTTTGTCCATGCGTGTTCGCGGCTGATATTTGCCGGGCGATAAATCGCCGATGGCAATATCGCGCAGCACACCATCTTCCCGTGCAGCGCTCGCCTGGCCGCCGCCCAGCAATGCGTCCAAGCCGCGCCCGAGTCCTTTCGGTTTGATCATGCCGCTTCCTTGATTGGGATGCCCTCGCGTGCCAGCAGCTCCTTGGCGAACGCAAAGTGGGCAAGCGCGCCTTTCGACGACGGGTCGTGCAATATAACCGGCTTACCGTACGATGGTGCCTCGGCGATGCGGATATTGCGCGGTATGACGGTGTCGAACACCTTGTCGCCAAAGTGGTTTTTGATTTCGTCCGAGACTTGCGTGGTGAGGGAAGAGCGCGGGTCATACATGGTGCGCACCAGAGCCTCAATTTCGATTGCCGGATTCAGATTCGCTTTGACTTTTCGCAGCGTGCCGACCAAATCGCTTAAGCCCTCGAGTGCGTAGTATTCGCACTGCATCGGGATGATCACCGCGTTGGCTGCCGTCAACGCGTTCACAGTCAACATGTTCAACGCGGGCGGGCAATCGATCACTGCAAAGTCGTAATCATTTTTGATGAGCGCCAGTGCTTCTTTCAGGCGAAATTCGCGCCGCTCAATATTGATCAACTCGATTTCCGCGCCGGCGAGTTCGCGGTTGGCTGGCAACACGTCAAAGCCGCTCTCGGTGCGCACCCGCGCCTCGGTAACTTCATAATCGCCCAGCAGTACGCCATAGACGGTTTTATCGATCCCATTCTTATCGACGCCGCTACCGGTGGTGGCGTTGCCTTGTGGATCGAGATCAATGAGCAGCACGCGTTGGCCGTAGTGCGCAAGGGTGGCCGAGAGGTTCACCGCGACCGACGTTTTTCCCACTCCGCCTTTTTGATTTGCGACCGCAAAAACCTTCATCGATGCCTTATTTTTCGTCGGTTTTCTTGAGCACAACGAGATGCCGCTGGGCGTCAACTTGCGGCACATTCAGCAAGATGACTTCTTCCACGGCATAGCTTGCAGGGAGGCGGGCAATTTCATCGAAAGGATGCACGCCTTTCATCGCCAGCATCCTGCCGCCATCGGCACACAAATGTCCGGCGCTATCGACGAAGTCTTTCAGCTCCGCGAACGCACGCGAAATCACCACATCAAATTTTTGCGTCGGCTGATACTGCTCGACACGTTCCGTCACGACATCGGCGTTGGTGAGACCCAGCTCACTGATCGCCTGGCGCACGAAGGTGGTTTTCTTGGTTATGGTGTCGAGCATCGTTATGCGCGCGCTTGACGACCCGCCCAAGGCGATTGCAAGCGGTATGCCGGGCAGTCCGCCGCCACTGCCGACGTCCAGTATGTTTCGCGCTTCCCGCACTTGCGGTAGCACTGAGAGGCTATCAAGAATATGCAAGCCGACCATACGCGCTGGCTCTCGAACGGCGGTCAGGTTATAGACTTTGTTCCATTTATCGAGCAGTGCGACATATTGCAATAAGCTTGTCTGTGCGGCCGGAGCAAGCGTCAAGCCCATTTGCGTGAGACCGCTTTCGAGCAAATCGCGTAGTGAGGGTGGCGGTACAAGTGCGGTCGCGGTCATGTCGTCATTTCGTATTGGTGGGAGTCAGGCTGACTTTTGCTCATTGGCAACTCTGGATGCGGCGAAGCCGCGTTTCACATGCACAAGTAACAAGGAAATGGCAGCCGGTGTAATGCCCTGAATCCGCGCGGCTTGGCCGACTGTCTCGGGTTTATGCTGGTTAAGTTTCAACTGCACCTCCTTGGAAAGGCCATGCACATTCAGGTAATCGATATCATCAGGCAAACGCGTTGCTTCGTGCGCGCGGCTGCTTGCTACTTCATCCTGCTGCCGGTCGATGTAGCCTTGATATTTAGCGGCGATTTCAACCTGTTCGGTGACCGCTGCGGCAAGTGTCGGCAGCTCACCGACGCCAAGTGACATCAAGTCCGAATGCGAAATATTTGGCCGCCGCAACAAATCAAACAAAGAATATTCGCGCTCCATTTCCTGACCCAACACGCGCAGCGCAGCTGCCGGCGCGACCTTGGCTGGATGCGCCCAGGTTGCTTTCAAGCGCGCGGTTTCTCGCTCTACGGCTTCACGTTTTTCGCAAAACGACTGCCATCGCACGTCGTCAACCAAACCAAGCTTGCGACCGATTTCGGTCAAGCGTGCATCGGCGTTATCTTCGCGCAATTGCAAACGATATTCCGCGCGACTGGTGAACATTCGATACGGCTCCGAAACGCCGCGCGTAATCAAATCGTCCACCAAGACACCGAGATACGCTTCATCGCGGCGCGGGCTCCAGCCGGATTGTTCTTTAGCAAACAGCGCGGCGTTGATGCCCGCCAGCATGCCTTGCGCAGCGGCTTCTTCATAGCCGGTCGTGCCGTTGATTTGGCCCGCAAAAAAGAGACCGGTAATGGCCTTGGTTTCGAGTGTCGCTTTCAATCCGCGTGGATCAAAATAGTCGTATTCGATCGCATACCCAGGACGCAGAATGTGTACGTTCTCTAACCCGGCAATGGTGCGCACGAGGTTTAGTTGCACATCGAACGGCAGCGAAGTAGAAATACCGTTTGGATAAATCTCGTTGGTCGTGAGCCCTTCAGGTTCCAGGAATATCTGGTGGCTGGACTTATCGGCAAAACGGTGAATCTTGTCTTCAATCGAGGGACAATAACGCGGGCCGACGCCTTCAATCACGCCTGTAAACATCGGTGAGCGATCCAGACCTACGCGAATCGCGGCGTGGGTTTTTTCGTTGGTGTGCGTGATCCAGCAGCTCACCTGACGCGGATGCATATCGCGGCGGCCAAGATAGGAGAATACTGGCGTGGGTTCATCGCCTGCTTGTTCGATGCATTTGGAGAAATCAATGCTGCGACCGTCGAGCCGCGGCGGGGTACCTGTTTTCAAGCGGCCTACGGGCAGGTTCAGCTCGCGCAGGCGCGCAGAAAGCGTTAGCGCAGGCGGATCTCCAGCGCGCCCTGCAGAATAATTTTGCATGCCGACGTGTATCTTGCCAGCCAAAAAAGTCCCTGCGGTCAACACCACGGTTTTTCCGATAAAGCGAATGCCCACTTGTGTTATTGCACCCATTACACGTGGGGTGCCATTATTTTCATCAAGGATTAAATCATCGACCGCTTGTTGGAAAAGCCACAAATTAGGCTGATTTTCCAGCCGGGATCGAATCGCCGCCCGGTAAAGTACTCGGTCAGCTTGGACGCGCGTGGCGCGTACAGCTGGCCCCTTGCTCGCATTCAACGTGCGAAACTGAATACCAGCTTCATCGGTGGCGATGGCCATGGCACCACCCATCGCGTCGATTTCTTTGACCAAATGGCCTTTGCCGATGCCGCCAATCGACGGATTGCAAGACATTTGCCCCAGCGTTTCGATGGCGTGCGTCAGCAGCAGCGTCTTGGCACCTGATCGGGCGCTGGCCAGCGCCGCCTCAGTACCGGCGTGGCCTCCGCCAATCACAATCACATCAAATTTATCTGGGAAATCCATTGCTTGCAGCGAGTTGGCATATTCAAAAGCGGGACAACGATTTTATGCCATCGAGCCGAATATGGCTATCAAAATAGTGACTTACATATTCCGCGCATCACAACGCCCGGCGCTATTTTCCGATACAAAACCGGCTAAAAATTTCACCCAGCAAGTCGTCAGAGGTAAATTCACCGGTAATCTGTGTAAGTGCGCGCTGAGCCAATCGCAACTCCTCGGCAAAGAGCTCATACTGCCCCTCCAGCAGCGATGCAGCGGTTACGTGCACTGCGGCTTCGTCCAATGCGCGCAGATGCCTTTCCCGTGCCAGAAAAACGCCTTCGCTACCTGGCTGCCACCCCGCTACATCGAGTAGCCATTCCCGTAGCTCGTCAATCCCATCGCCCATCAACGCCGAAACTTGTAGCACTTTGTGGTGCTCATTTGGCCCACCCGGACTTGTTCCACGTGAAACAATCGCGCGCCCAAATAAATCAATTTTGTTGTACACCGATGCGACCGGCAGGTTGGGTGGGAGCCGGTTGAGTATTTCCGCCTCCTTCACACCCGCCATCTCTCCAGCCTCGGTGATGAGCAACGCCGCGCCTGCTTTTTCTACTGACGCCCATGTGCGTGCGATACCGATCTTTTCGACTTCGTCATCGGTCGACCGAAGACCAGCCGTGTCGATCAGGTGAATCGGCACACCATCGAGATGTATGGTTGCCCGTACGTGGTCGCGCGTAGTTCCCGCGAACGGCGTCACGATCGCCAACTCCTCACCGGCGAGTCGATTCAGCAGGCTCGATTTTCCAACATTCGGGCGCCCAATCAGCACCACCGTGAGTCCATCACGAAGAACCGCTCCCTGCTTGGATTTCCGGGTTAAATCGGCCTGTAAAGCGCGTATTTGCTGGAGCTTGGTGATTTGCGCGGCGCGGTCTGCAGGGTTAATTTCCTCCTCAGGAAAATCAATGCACGCCTCCACATGCAAGCGCAAATCCGTCAAGCTGTGGGTTAGCTCATGAACGCAAGCTGAAAACTCGCCCGTCAACGTGCGGGCGGCTGATTTAGCCGCTGCCTCGGAACTGGCATCGATCAGATCGGCAACGCTTTCGGCTTGCGCAAGATCGACCTTGTCGTTCAAAAATGCGCGCTCGGTAAATTCGCCAGGGCGCGCAATCCGGCAACCCAGCGAAAGGCATCGACGCAATAGCCGTTGCATGACTGCGGGTCCGCCATGTCCCTGCAACTCAAGAACATCTTCTCCTGTGTAGGAATGCGGCGCTGGAAAATAGAGCGCTATTCCCTGATCGATTGTCTCATTTGATTCATCGCGAAATGTCGCAAGCGTCGCCACCCGCGGTTTCGGTATTTTTCCAACCAGCGCCTGAATCAAAGCGGTCAATCCGTTCCCCGATACCCGAACCACACCAATCCCGCCACGCCCTGGTGCGGTAGCAATAGCTGCGATCAGGTTGTGTGCGGGTGGAGAATTTGTGAAAGAGTGGGGCGAAGACATGATTTGTTCCACGTGGAACGTTAAAGGCTTTAAAGGGGGGCTAACGTCTTAAATGTAACATGCCCAAAATGACGAACGCCGCCAAATGTCTTGGCGGCGTTCCTTGTGCAATCTATTGACGCGTGCTGCGCTATTTTTTTGTGGGCACTTTGGGTTTTTCGGGCCCAAAAGTCTTGTTGATATACCACTGCTGGCCAATGCCCAGAATATTCTGCATCGTCCAGTACAGCACCAATCCAGCCGGGAAAAAGAAGAACATGGCCGAAAACACCAGCGGCATATACAACATCACCTTCGCTTGCACCGGATCCGGTGGCGCGGGTTGCAGTTTGGTGGTGATGAACATTGTTGCACCCATGATGACGGGCAACACGTACCAGGGATCCGGGGTAGAAAGATCCTTGATCCATAACATCCATGGCGCGTTTCTTAATTCCACTGCACCAAGCAGCACCCAATAAAGCGAAATGAAGAATGGTATCTGAATCACAATTGGCAGGCAGCCACCGAGCGGATTGACTTTTTCCGTCTTGTAAAGCTCCATCATTGCCTGATTCATCTTCTGCTTGTCGTCACCGTAACGCGCCTTCATCGCTTCGATTTTCGGTGCCATGGTTTTCATGTGCGCCATTGATTTTCCGGCTTTTTGATTCAGCGGGAAGAACACCAGCTTCAACAGGATCGTAAACAACACAATCGTCCAACCCCAGTTACCGATGAGATTATTGATGAACGACAACACTGCAAACATGGGACTGGCGAGAATCGTTAGCCAACCGTAATCCACCACGAGCTCCAGACCCGGCGCTAATTTTTTCAAACTTTCCTGCTCCTGCGGGCCAACATAGAGCGGCATTGAAACCACGCCTGTTGTACCTACAGCAACCGCAGCCACCGGGACAATCACGCCTGCGGAATAAAGTTTATCAGTGACTTTCTGGGTAAAAAATTCCCGTTTCACGCCAGCAGCAGGTAACCATGCCGAAACAAAATAGTGTTGCACCATCGCAATCCAGCCATCGGACGACTCTTTGACAAACTCCTGTTTATTTTTGTCGATGTCGGAAAAAGCCACTTTTTGATACTTTTTCACATCCGTATAAATGCCCGGGCCGGTGAAGGTTGTCACACCGGTGAACGGGTTATTGCCCGTGTTTTCGCCCTCTGGTGGGTTCGCGTCACGCAAAAACTGAAAATACGCTTTGGGTACGACTGCCTCACCGCTCTCGTTCTTTATGTCGTAGCGAACATCAATCACGTAACTTCCGCGTTTGAATGTATAGGTTTTGGTCACAACGATACCAGCGGCATCGCTGTTGGTCATGGTGACGTCGAGTTTATCGTCAGCGCCCAGCTCAAATTTATCGCGACTTGCTGTCCAAATCGCTGTGTGATTCGGCAGGCCTTGCCCCAGTAATCCTGATTGTGCAACGAAGTATGCGCCCACCTTGTCCTGCATTAGATTGAATGGGCGACTGGTATCGCCGTGCGCTGCGTGTTTCAGCAATGCGACGCTGCGAATATCGCCGCCTTGCGTGTCCAATTCGACCGCGAGGAGATCCGTCTTAACCGTCAGACGACTCGCGGTTTTTGGAGTGCCCGCTACTGGCGCGCTGTTTCCGGTGGTAACCGCAGTAGCCGCAGGTACACCGACGCCGAGTGAACCCGATGCAGTCGGCACCGAAGATAAGCCTTTGTCGGTCGCGCTGGTGGCTGACGCGGTCGCGACCGACGTTTGCGCGGTTGGCTGCGGCATAATTGGCGGATGGTTGTGCTTGTTCCAGGCCTCCCAAAGCATGAAACCAGAGAAGGTAAAAACAATCAGCGCAATAAGTCGTTGCGTATCCATAGGCTCTTCAAGAAAAGATAAAAGAAAATAAAAGGTTGAGCCAGAAGCAATATTGATCAGGGTACCGGGTCAAATCCACCTGGATGCCATGGATGACAGCGCAGCATACGCCGCGATGTCAAATAGGCGCCTTTCAGCGCGCCGTGTTTGGTCAGCGCATCGACCGCATAATGCGAGCAACTCGGCGTAAACCTGCACTGTGACCCGAAATAGGGACTAAGCAGATATTGGTATGCACGCACAAAAAACAACAATACGCTTGCCGCAATGGACGGCTCGTTTTTCGTATTCACACTGCAGCTCCGAACCGCTGCAGAACGTCGCGCAGCAGTTGCGCAAAAGCCGCACGCAACTGGCCGCGCTCGCTTTTGTTGATGCGCGGCTGCTTTTTCTTTGTGGATATTTGGCGCTGAAGTGTTACCAAAACATCAACCGGCCGCACACGAACTTGATCCTGGCGAAACTGCTCGCGAATGATCCGCTTCACACGGTTGCGATCCACCGCAAACTTGAGTATCCGTTTTGGTACGGCAATCGCGATGCGCGCCTGGCCAAAAGAGTTCTCGCCGAGTTTCAGGCTTAGCTCTGCGCGCCCGAAGCGAGCGCCGTGATCAAGCAACGCGACGACCTGATGCTTGACCAAGCGGTGCTCGCGTCGGAAGCGATTGCCGCCGCCGAGGTGACCGTTATCTCTTGCTTCCAACGTTGGCGTCGGCATAGGCGAAACGCCGGCGAGGTGTTGCAAAATCTGGCGGAATCTGGACTGCGGCTAGACAGCAATACGCGCGCGGCCTTTGGCGCGGCGGGCATTGATTACCCCGCGACCGCCAACGGTTTTCATGCGAACTCTAAAGCCGTGGGTTTTTTTGCGGCGGGCGACGGAAGGTTGGTAGGTACGTTTCATGATGGTTCTCGACTGAATGCAATAGATTAAAAAATTTGGGCTTGTGTTATCGCCCGCTTGACGGGCAGAACTTGCCATTATCGTGTTTTTTTGTGTTGCGCGTCAAGGTGTTATGCCTGCGCCTTATCCGCCGCCGCTTGGCGCAGCTGGTTTTTTTACTACCTTAATCGGGGCGCAGGCGTTGTGGATAAGTTATCAGAGAACGAGTAAAATCTCGACTACCGGACTATCGCAATGAACGCGATTTTCGCCGCTTTCAGGGACAACCTTACGGGACAACTTGGCTGGGTGCATTTGCCTCGATTTGCCTGTCCCGAATTGCTTTTTCCCCGCTCGTTGTTTCCTTGCTGCGTCCTCCTTAAAACCTGATTACCCATACTCTTCATGCATCCTTTTTGGCTTTCCTGCGTCGAAGACTTCAAAAAGGAGCT
>JANMPY010000594.1:0-1508 GCA_031370095.1 Betaproteobacteria bacterium | reverse complement strand
GGGCTCGGGATTCATCGCCACCAAGGTCGGCATTCAATACGCCGCGCCGTTCACATTTTTATCGCTGCGTTTCGCTTTCGGCATTGCCTGCCTGATTCCGCTGGTGCTTTGGCTGAAACCGACGTGGCCGCAAACGCGGCGCGAGTGGCTGCACATTGTCGTCGCCGGATTGTTGATGCACGCGATCCATCTCTCTGGCAGCCACTACGCGCAATATCTGGGCATGTCGGCAGGCATCGCAGCGGTCATTCTGGCGTTGCAGCCAATTGCAACGGCGTTCATTACGCGAGGCTCTGGCGAGCGTATCGCGCCGCTGCAATGGCTCGGCATCGCGCTTGGCTTTGCCGGTGTCGCGCTGATCGTGTGGCACAAGATCGACGTGAACGCCGTCACCGTGGGCAGCTTGATTGCGGTGCTCACGGGTCTTGTATCGCTGACGGTCGGCACGCTTTACCAGCGCAAATTTTGCCCCACCGTTGATTTGCGCTCCGGTGCTCTCATCCAGTTTGCCGCGTCGCTGATCGTGCTGTTGCCATTCAGCATTGCATTCGAAGGCGCGCACGTAGTGTGGGCATGGCAGCTCTTGGGCGCGATCTTTTTTCTGGTCATATTCGCCTCGATTTTGGCGGTCAACGCATTGCACACCCTGATGCGCCGCAATGCCGCGACGCGCGTGACCAGCATGCTTTACCTACCGCCGATTTTTGCGGTGGCGATGGAGTATCTGGTGTTCGGCGTGGTGCCGAATGCGATTTCTTTTCTCGGTATTGTCATCACCTCGGTTGGCGTCGCGCTGGCGATGCGTCGTGCCTAAGTAAACCGATAGGTAAACTGACAGCTTATGAAGAATCAAACAGCAAACACGTAAGCCCACAACATGCCCAACACCAACATACGCCCGCTTCCGCTGATCATCATCCTGATGGTGCTCGATCACATCGCTTTCAATGGCAGCCGCGTGTCGGTGACGCTGTACGCGATTCACGAAGGGGCAACGGCTTTGACCATCGGCACATTGATGGCGCTGTACGCGCTGCTGCCCGCATTTTTTTCGGTAGCTGCCGGTCGCTGGATTGATCGCATCGGTATCGTGAAACCGATGCAGCTCGGCTCGATTGCGGTGGGGATTGGCGTCGTATTACCATTTTTATTTCCAGGTATGTGGGTGCTGTATGTGACCTGCGTGATCGTGGGCTTGGCGTTCATGCTGGTGAACGTCGCCGCCTATCATGCCGTGGGCGAGCTGTCGTCACCTGAGGATCGCGCGGTGAATTTCAGCTATGTGGCGCTCGGCTTTTCCACCTCGATGTTTATCGCGCCCATTCTCTCCGGCGTGAGCATCGATAGTTTTGGCTATCGCACCACGTTTGCGTTGCTGGCGGCGTTCACGTTGCTGCCGATCGCCGCGCTGTCATTCAAACTATTGCCGATACCAGCGCCTGCACCGAGGCCTGTGGGCAGCAGCGCGGGCGATGTGTTTGATTTGCTGCGCGATCCACAATTGCGCC
>JANMPY010000588.1:0-3120 GCA_031370095.1 Betaproteobacteria bacterium | reverse complement strand
CGACATGGTGCCGCGCCCCGATTGGCCGAAGAAAATGGAAGACCTGGGCTTTGGTTTTCATTCCATCGACGGTATCTACTGGGACGAACGTGCTTGCTATCAATTCACCTCAGTCGAAATCGATACGCTCGAGGACGCCACCGCCGAGCTGCATCAAATGTGTATCGGTGCTGCGGGTCATGTGATCGACAAAGGTGCATACGAGCGATTCGCGATCCCGGCTGAATACGTTGCGCTGATTGAGCGATCCTGGAACGATGACGAAGCGACATTGTTCGGTCGCTTCGATTTATCGTGGGACGGCCATGGCGCGCCAAAGATGCTGGAGTACAACGCCGACACACCGACCTCACTCATTGAGGCCAGCGTCGCGCAATGGTACTGGTTGCAAGAAGCCGTGTTGCCCAACATGCCGATGGCGGATCAATTTAATTCCCTGCATGAAAAACTGATTGAGCGCTGGAAAGAAATTGCTGGGGATCTGCCGAACAAAGTCGTGCATTTTGCCTGTGTGGCTGACGCCGAAGAAGACGTGGGCAACCTCGAATACTTGCGCGATGTGGCAACACAAGCGGGAATTGATGCGCGCTTCATCGATGTCAGTGCCATCGGCTGGGACGCGGTGGCAAAATGTTTTAACGACGAGCAAAACAATGAAATCAAATCGCTGTTCAAACTTTACCCGTGGGAATGGCTGGTGCGCGAGGCGTTCGGCAGTAATTTGATTGGCAGCTCGATGCGTGTGATCGAGCCTGCATGGAAAATGCTGCTGTCGAATAAAGCGATTTTGCCGGTGTTGTGGGAGATGTATCCGGATCATCCGAACCTGCTGGCCTCGTACTACGAGCCGCAAAAATTCTCCACCGACTTTGTGAAAAAACCGATCCTGTCGCGCGAAGGTGCCAACGTCACCATCACCACCAAGAGTGGCGAAATCGCCATTCCCGGTGACTACGGCGCAGAGGGATTCATTTACCAAGCCTATCATCCACTACCCGTGTACGACGGCAGCCACACCGTGATCGGCACCTGGATCGTCGGCGACGAGCCCGCGGGCATGGGCATACGCGAGGATGAATCACCGGTAACCAAAAACACCAGCCGCTTTTTACCGCATTATTTTATTTGAAAACTTTTGGGGAAATGACATGAGCAAATTTGAAATCATGGAATCGTTCGGCGGCTTCGACGACTTTCTGCTCTACCTGGCCATCGCCAGCGTGTTGCTCGCAATCTTCGTCGCAATTTATGTGCGCATCACGCCGTATCACGAAGTCGCGCTGATCCGCGAAAACAATATGGCGGCAGCGTTCAGCCTTTCAGGCGCGCTGATCGGCATGGTGATTCCGCTTGCCAACGCGGTGGAGTACAGCGTGAATCCGGTCGACATGGCGATCTGGGGATTTATCGCGTTGGCGATTCAACTCCTTGTGTTTGTGATTGCGCGGATTTCCTTGCCCAATATCGCGGTTGATATTCCAGCGGGCAAACAAGCCTCGGGATTTTTTCTCGGCGCAATTTCGATTGCGGCGGGGATACTGAATGCGGCTTGCATGACGTATTAATATATCGGGGACCTCTAAAAACCTCGAAATTGTCTCCCCGGCGTAGGCCGGGGTCCAAGTTTGCGTGCAGTATCCGATATTTATAAAACTTGGAGTCAAGGCGTGCCTTGACGCCTTCGCCGGTACGACAGGGTTTTTGGAAGTTCCCTAGCGTCAAACACTAGCACTGGCGAGGCTTTCAGGCCATTTGTGTCTGAAGACGCCCGCCGTTGTTCGATCTCGATGCGGGCGATTCAATGCCTCAGCAGCATCGCCTACGGTCATCCCCACCAAAAGTCACTCGCGCCAGTTTTCCCGCATTTGGTCGCACGCTTCTCGCGCTTGTCATCTGTGCCCGTCATAATCGGCTCACGTTAAAACTTCCACACTTCACGACGACTTCGCGTTGAATTTTTGGCAATCAAACCCCAACCGTTTTTTAAGGATGCTCTTCATGATTAAAAGTCTGAAAATATTTTTAGGCCTATTGACGTTAACGATCTCAGCTTTCGCGTTTGCGCAGCCCGCAGTTGTGCAACCCGTCGCACCAAAGCCAAAGGTCTACGCGCTGATTTCCGCCGTGGGCGACCAGTTCACGATCGTTACCCTAAAGCAATCGGTCGGATCCAACATTCTGGATAACTACCGCCGCGATGTGATGAAGGTGCCCAACAACGGTCTCAATGCCTCGATCCTCAAAGGTCTGGACCGCGCAATCGAGCAACGCGACCCTGGCAGCACGCGCATTCTGGCCACGTTGAACGCGCTTGAAATGGAAGGTGTATTACCAATTGATCGCGAAAAAGTGGCGATGAAAAAACTGCTCGCCACGCTGGAGAAAATGCCGCAGCGCATGGACTGGGACACCATCATCGTGGTCACGCCGAAATTCCAATTCTCCGAGCGCAAAGGCATGGGCTCAAAGCTTGAAGGCATCGGCATTTATGTGCAGCCGCTTGAGAAGGGCTCGCTCGGTGAATTGGGCGACAGTGGCGCAGATATTCTCGGCAGCGACGGCGAAGAAACCATCACGCCCGACGGCAAGCCCGGCAAGCGTTCCGGTCGCTACATCGCACCGTACAACTACACGCAGACGTGGGTGTTCGACGCGAAGACATTGAAGGTGCTGGAAACCAGCGCACGCTATGAATTCCAGCGCGTCTACGATCAGAACTCGACCGCCATCAATATCGCAAAAAGCATTCCCATCGAAAAACTCGGTGAGGTGCTGTCAAATTTTGTTGAGCGCTCGGTTGCGCGTGGAGTCGGTGAAGCGTTGCCATCAATCGAAATCGGCGAGATCAAGCCGGTGGCGACGGATGCTGTGAAGCCGAAGTCCTAATGTAAAATCATTAGCACTGGCGCGGCTTTCACGGCGAAAGTGGCTGTGAAGCCGCGTAAAATGGCGTTCTACGCACATCTATGCGGCTATAAATGATTGCGTACCCACCGCTTCCACTCATCGAACAAAGCCGGATGTCGCGCCGCGATTACCGACTTCGACCATTCGTTCGGATAATCCTGGCGCCAGTAATCATCGTGCTGCAGTGACGCGATGCGCCCGCCCGCTTCTTCG
>JANMPY010000660.1:0-3082 GCA_031370095.1 Betaproteobacteria bacterium | reverse complement strand
GCCCAGCAACGGCGCGGCGTTTCAGCCAAAAAGATGCCAGAAGCCGCACCAGTGCTAGAGGTTGCCAGTAAAACTAGGGGTGAAAGCAAAACCGAAATTCAAACGCCTGATCGCAAAGATCAGAAGCGTCAACAGGCCGCGTCTCGCCAGAGCACATCGAATGCGCGAAAGCCGCTACAGCAAAAACTCGCCGGACTGGAATCAGAAATGAAAACCTTGACCACCGAGCGCGACAACATCGTGCAGTGGCTGGCGAATGAAGCTGCGTACTCGGACGACAACAAAACGCGTTTGCAGGAGATGTTGAAGCGGCAAGGTGAAGTCGTGACGCTGCTGGCGGATGTGGAGTGGAAGTGGTTTGAGGTGCAGCAGAAGTTGGAGGAGAGCGTCGCGTTGTAATAGAGTGGTTAGTATTCATTATTTAATACATCATAAATTTGACTTTATTCATTAATTTACAGATACTTATTAAATAGGTATCTATTAATGATCAATCAAGATTCATCTCCGCTTGCAAGCCAGATTGTCGCGCTGTTATCGGCAAGTGCATCGCTAAGCGCAATTGAGCTGCAAGCGGCGACAGGCAAGAGCCAGCCGAGTATTTCACTCGCCATTGCACAGCTTGGCGACAGGGTTTGCAGGCTCGGCGCCGCGCGCAGCACCCGATACTCACTCACAAAAGACATTCTCGGTTTGCCTGCAAACCAACTCCTGCACTTCACGGATGAGGCCGGCAGAATCAGTGAATTTGGCACGTTGACGCAGTTACACAATCGTCAAATCGTTGTGCGCGCCAAGTCAAAGCAGCAATGGATTAGCCCGCCGGACGGGCTCCCATGGTTCCTGAAACCGCTCCGTCCGCAGGGTTTTTTGGGCCGACAATATTTGCAACTGCGGCCAGACTTTCCAAGCGATCCCGACATCTGGACCGCAGAGCAAGCGCTATATATTGCCGCCAACCACGCAGCAGATCCGCCCGGTGCATTCAGCCTTGGCGAGATCACGGGGCGACAGGTGCTGGAAACGCCAACTGAAATTAGCGCGCGCGCTTTGCATTACGACCACATGGCGGCATCGATTGGCAAGACGCTGCCAGCAGGCTCCAGCGCGGGTGGAGAGCAGCCCAAATTCCTGACCGAGCTCGCGGAAGGCTACGGCTCCGCATACCACCATCTCATCGTCAAGTTCACACCACCCCGCGACACGCCCTTTGGAAAGCGGTGGCGCGCGCTGCTGCATCTGGAACATCTCGCGCAAACAATTTTAAGCGCGCACGGCATTGAGGTCGCGCACACTCACATTGTCGAAAGCCCGATCCGCACGTATATGGAATCGCTACGCTTTGATCGAATTGGCATGGAAGGTAAACGCCATGTGGTCGCCATCGATGCACTGCACAGTGAATTTGTGGATGCCCCGCGTCGCAACTGGATTCACACCGCCGAGGCCCTCGGCGATAAAAAACTCATCACATCAGCCGAACTCAGTACCATCGCACGAATTTATGCGTTCGGCCAATTCATCGGCAACAGCGATATGCACTTTGGCAATTTGTCGTTCTTCGTTGACGATGTACAGAAGCCAACGATGACCTTGGCCCCGGTGTACGACATGTTGCCGATGATGTGGCGTCCCGATGTGCAGAGTGGTGAACTCAACGTCACGGCCGTCGCGGAGCAGTCTGTGACGCAATCGTACGTCCGCGATCAGGCCGATGCGCGCGAATGGGCGATTGAGTTTTGGCAACAAGCGGCAACGTTGGATGCCATTGACGCGCCGTTGAAAGAGGCGTGCGTGGTAAGTGCCGAACGCCTGCGCGAAAATGTTCGGCACGGTTGATTAGCGTGCGCTTTTAGAAACATGGATTCGATAAGCTCAATCTCGATGACATGATTTCGATTGCCGCTTATCTTGCTGCGCGCGCGACTTGAGTGCGGCGTCGACGTTTAAGTTTTCGCCAACCGATACAACGCCAGCGTCCCCATTAAATTCGGCAACAGCGTCTGCTCTCGCTCGCCGTTCATCACTAGGCGATTCAGCACCCGCAATTTTTTGCGCGCGCAAAACGCATCGAAATCGGCGACCGTACACATGTGTACGTTCGGCGTGTTGTGCCATTCAAAGGGCAACGCATCCGAGACCGGCATGCGGCCGTTGATGATCTGCCAGCGGTGACGCCAATAGCCGAAATTGGGAAAGCTGACAATCGCTTCAGTCCCCACCCGCAGCATTTCGTCGATGACCGCTTCGGTGCGTTTCATCGCCTGCAATGTTTGCGAGAGGATCACGTAATCAAACGCGCCGTCACCGACTTCTTTCAATCCTGATTCAAGATTGGATTGAATGACGTTCACGCCGTTGTTGATGCATTGCAGAATTCCTGCGTCGTCGTTTTCGATGCCGTAGCCGATGATGTGGCGTGATTGTTCCAGATAGACGAGTAGCTCGCCGTCGCCGCAGCCGAGATCGAGCACCGAGGATTCGGGTTTGATCCAGTGAGAGATCGCTTCGAAGTCTGTGCGGGTGATCATTCCGTCTCCCCCTCTCTCCCACCACTCTCCCACGAGGGGAGGGAGGCTTTTGCGTTGTCGCTCGCTGTCGATGTCGCACATGTTGTGGGGATTGCTGCGGCGCTCTCAAGAAACGCCCGCACCACCGCGTGATATTGCGCGTCATCGAGCAAAAACGCATCGTGCCCGTGTGGGGCTTCGATCTCGGCGTAGGTGACGTTTTTCTTTTCCGCCAATAACGCTTTCACAATCTCACGCGAACGCGCAGGTGAAAAACGCCAATCGGTGTTGAAAGAAATCACCAAAAACTTTGCCGTCGCAGGTTTCAGCGCACGAGCAAGACTGCCGCCGTGCTCGCGCGCAGGATCAAAATAATCGAGCGCCTTGGTGACGCGCAAATAAGTATTGGCGTCGTAATAACCGGAAAATTTCTCGCCCTGATAGCGCAGATACGACTCGATCTGAAATTCCGAATCGAACGAATATTTCAACCCCGCGCGCAAGTCGCGACCAAACTTCGCCTCCATCTGGTCGTCCGAAATGTAGGTGATGTGGCCGATCATGCGAGCTAC
>JANMPY010000541.1:0-6905 GCA_031370095.1 Betaproteobacteria bacterium | reverse complement strand
AGACATTGCGAGGTGGAACGATGAAAACAGTGATTCTTGAGGTTCGCTCCCCAAAAGATTCGATGGCAGGTTTCGTGAACGCTTGGAAAACAGGCCGGCCAGATAAATCGGCACGCATCGCGTTCGCATCACCTGAGTTGCTCTGGCAAGTTCTGACCGCCAAACGGTGGGAATTGCTCAAGGCGCTGTGTGGCATCGGGCCGGTGTCCATTCGAGAGGCAGCCCGGCGTGTCGGCCGCGATGTCAAGGCAGTGCATGGTGACGTCACGGCACTGCTGAACGCTGGCGTCCTGAATCGCGCGCAAGGCGGCGGAATCATATTTCCGTTTGATGCTGTCAAGGTTGAATTCATGCTGCAAGCCGCATGAGTCCTCCAAGATGCTGAGGCCGAACACGGCGCTTGAGCGGACCGGCCGAAAGTGGCCGGTCCGTTCACCTTGGTCGTTCTGCATCGAGCAGGCCCACACATTTCAGGAGAACTCATGTTTGACCACGTAAAATTTGGCGTCAGCGACTATGCAGCGGGCAAAGCGTTTTTCCTCAAGGCACTCGAACCGCTCGGCGCAACTGTTGTCTCGGAGTGGCCGCCGAACGGTGTCGAGCTTAGCCAACCAAAGGGTAAGGTTTCATTGTGCCTGTTCCAAACCGGGGAGAAGCCGGCGCATCTTCACCTGGCGTTCACGGCGGGGAATCGTAGCCAAGTCGACGCTTTCTATCGCGCAGCGCTGGAGGCGGGTGGCAAAGACAATGGTGCGCCTGGTCTGCGCCCGAACTACCACGCGAACTACTATGCCGCTTTCGTCATTGGTCCGGACGGGCACAACATCGAAGCGGTTTGCCATGAACCCGAAGCTTAACCCTCCCATCGAGGGGACATCCACAAGCGGGCTTCGCTCACTTGCGACCGCCCCACATGTCAAACGTTAGACATTCACCGGAGTAACTTCGTGAATAAGAAACTGATAAAGAATGGACTTATCGCAGCTGCACTGATGAACATCGGTGGTGTTCTTGTGTTTTCGCGTGCATTCACAAATGTCGCGATTAACAACGCCGATCCCGTAGTGATGTCCAACTTCGGGCTCCTGATGATTGCTGTATGGGGCTTGGCTTACCTGGGCGCTGCGACCATCGGCTCAGACATTAAGTGGCTGGTTGGCGCGTTTGCTTTGGAAAAGCTCGTCTATGTCGTGGTTTGGATTATGTGGCTTTCGGAGAATAGTCTTACGCAGCTATATTCGAAAGACGTTTTCGCCGGGGCGTTTTACAGTATCTACGGCCTGAACGATTTCGTATTTATGTTGTTTTTTGCATGGGTATTTCTATCACGTCGTTCTGGAGAGTAGGCTGACTATTTGATTATCATTGCACGATCAGGAATCTGCATAACGACGCAATCAAGGGGATCTCCGTGGGTAAATTAGATTCAAATTTCACACCGGGCGCGTCGGCTACTTATTTTGGTTTTTAGGCGGCTCAAACTCTGCTTTTACAAACTCGTGGCATCCTCAAATACAAAGTCCAAACCCCACTCGACACCTGCAGACACAACGGCAGCAGTCGACGAGTTCATGGCCGCGCTTGTGCATCCGTTCAAGTCGGAAGTTCAGGCTATCCGCAAGTCGATTCTCGGTGCCGCACCCGGCATCGCCGAAGGAATCAAGTGGAAGGCTCCCAGCTATCGCACGCACGAGTACTTCGCAACAACGAACCTCCGAGAGAAGGAAGGGGTGGGCGTCATCCTTCATCTCGGCGCGAAGGTCAGAGACATCGGACCAACAGGCCTCGCCATCGACGACCCAGCCAAGTTGCTCAAATGGTTGGCTCCGGACCGGGCCAGTGTCCGATTCATGAGTCAAAGCGACTTCGAGTCAAAGAAGGCCGTGTTCGAGAACCTCATACGTTCCTGGGTCAAACATGTCTAAGGTCAGGCATGCTTGCGGTCGTTGCGCAGAGAGGCCTAACCCGTTGCTCAAACGGAGTGCCAACGGCAGGCCGGTTACCGCCAATGTTGAGTCTCACAAAAAACTTTTCCACAACAACCGAGGGGGATTACCATGTTGAAAGGTCAGCTCGCTATTTGGTACGTCATCGCAGCTTGTCTGTGTATTGTGAGTTGCGCTCAAATTGCTGCCTCCAATGCAGAGCGGAGTAATCCCATGCAACTCGGCGCATTTTCAATCAGCCTGACCGTCAAAGACATTGAAGCCTCAAAAAATTTCTATGAGAAATTCGGCTTTAAGGTCGTTGCGGGAAATGCCAAACAGAAATGGCTTGTTCTCGGTAACGGCGATCACAAGATCGGGATTTTTCAGGGCATGTTTGAGAAAAACATGATGACCTTCAATCCGGGTTGGAACCAAAACGCGGCGAAAGTGGACTCTTTTACAGACATACGCGAATTGCAGCGTCAGCTAAAAGCCAGAGGTGTCTCGCTACTGAAAGAAGCTGATGAGAAGACCAGCGGGCCGGCGAGTTTTATTGCAGTTGATCCAGACGGAAATCCCATCCTTGTGGATCAGCATGTTTAACCTGGGCAATCAGTCAATCGGACAAGGCGCGCCAGCCGACTGTCTTGCCGCCGGTCTACGGCAAGAAGGCGGCTGGGCTTGGGCGTCAGGCGGCAGAAAACAAACTCTCCCTCACCACCACCCGACCTGGGAGGTTCTATGAAGCGAGTCACAGGCATCGGCGGCATCTTCTTCAAAGCGAAAGACGCTCCAGCACTACAGGCTTGGTACAAGCGGCACCTCGGAATCGATGTCCAGGAATGGGGCGGCGCAGCTTTCACCTGGACCGACGGTGAAGGTAAGCCCGTTGCCGGATCAACCATCTGGTCTATTGGTTCGGCCGAAGGTGACCAGTTTGCGCCCAGCACCGCAACTTTTATGGTCAACTACCGGGTGGAGGATCTCCACGCCCTGGTTAAAGTTTTACGCGAAGAAGGTTGCAACGTCCTCGAGAAAATCGACGATTCCGAGTATGGGAAGTTTGCCTGGGTCATCGATCCAGAAGGAAACAAGGTAGAACTTTGGCAGCCACCTGCCGGCCAATGACCGGGGCAGTCGGCCTCAGCACGAACCTGCGGCCTAATCCGTCGTTGCACCGAACTGCGTTCGGCAGCCGGTGAACATAAACGTTATTCCTCGCACAACCAACATGCGTTGGCTCGCTGTTACCGCACTCATCCTGATGCACCTCGCGCTTGTGACCGCAGGCGACGCACTGCCTGCCACCATCGCGCCGGCTATCGCCGCCACCATCTACTTGCCGCTGTGGCCACTATCCGCAGTTGGCATTCCCGTCTTCTCGCCCGCCGCATCAGGCGGCTGGGCCAGCCCAAGCGTTCTTGGCTGGCTCGTCTTCGTCGCTATTTGGTCGCTTCTCTGGTGGACACTCGTTGCGGCCATCATCCGAGCGCGTTCATAATCATCGGACTCACTAAGGAAGCACGCTCAATCTCCGCTCGGTAGGCTAGACTGGTTTCATCGAGTCAACACCCAATAGCGGACGTAATACCGTGACGATTTCGGTTAAAAATTATGCCTATCTGCCCGCAGGCATGGGGACAATTTGACCTGTGTTAGTCTTTAAAAATGCGATACCGACAGGCTAATCGGCCAAGGACAAATACCCGTGAAAGCGATCACCTCGAAAAAAGGGGTAGCCAAATCCACTTCCGTCTCCACGGATATGCTCAAGTTGCCTGCTCTCCCCGACGCGTCGAGGCGGAACACCACCACTCGGTCGCTTGAAGTCGAATTGCAGTCGGCGCTCAATTGGCTGAAAAACCACACTACCCAGGCCACCCTCGACGGCATGGCGCGCTATGCCATCCCGTCGGACAAGGCGATAGGCGTTGCGATGCGGGACATAAAGGCGCTCGGCAAGAAACTCGGGCCTAACCATCCACTCGCCAGCGCCCTCTGGGACACGGGCCTGTACGAAGCGCGCATGCTGGCATCCTTCGTCGGCGATCCGGCAAGAATCACGGCCGCGCAGATGGACCGCTGGTGCAGGGACTTTGACAATTGGGCATTCTGTGATGCGATGAGCTTTAACCTCTTCGACCGCACGCCGCACGCCTGGGCCAAGGTCGCGCAGTGGAGCAACCGGCGCAACGAGTTTGAGAAGCGCACGGCTTTTGCCCTGCTGTGGAGTCTCACGGTGCATGACAAACGTGCCAACAATGAACCGTTTATTCACGGCCTGGCTCTCATCGAACGCGAAGCCGGTGACGAACGTAACTTCGTCAAGAAGGCCGTGAACATGGCTCTGCGTGCGATAGGCAAACGCAATCGCGCGCTCAATGCCGCCGCCGTTGTGGTGGCTCGGCGTCTGGCAGACTCGAAAGATGCGACGGCGAAGTGGGTGGGGAAGGATGCGCTGCGGGAACTGGCGAGTCCTGCGATGGCGAAGCGGCTCAACGCTTAAAATTAATAGTTGCGGATCCGGCTTGCCGCGTGTGCAAAACAATATCGCGCGCCATCCAGGCTGCACGCCGACAGCGCCGACCAAACTTTGGCCCGAAAAATAAGCTTCCGCGGGCACAACGCGGCCAAGGCTTCGCCGCTGCTGATACCTGCGCATTGCCACTGCGGTTCAGCCGTGGCAAGATGCCTGAATGTAGCAACCTCATCATCAATATTCACGCATACGGGAGCCATTCTTGAAAATATCCGCCCAACTTACCGCCATCATCGCCGCGATTTTTGCCATTGTCTGTTTCGGCGTCGCGATCACAGGATTCAACGCGCTGGGCAGCATGACCGACCCGGTGCAGGTGGCCGATGCGAAAGGTTTCGCCGCGTTCTGGGCGTTTCTTGGCGCAATTGCAGTCGTGTTTGGCGCGTTAAGCGTGTGGATGATACGCACGCACAAGGACGATGAATAATCTACGCCTGACGACGCTGCTTCAATATTTTTTATCCGGAGATTACCATGCTGGTCAATAAAGCCGTGAACCGCGAATGGAAGGACGAGGCGTATTCTGGCGTTGCGCGCAGCCTGTTCCGCAACAACGACGCGGGTGGGCGCTCCTCCGTTGTCCGCATGAAGCAAGCCGCCAGAGTACCGCGCCATGCGCATCACGGCAGCGAAGAGGTGGTGGTGCTCGCGGGCACCGTGCGCATCGGCGATGTTGAGTTAAGCGCAGGCGATTATCTTTTCACGCAACCGGGCGAGGAGCACGATGTGGTTGCGGTGTCGGATGCGATCATTTTTGTTTCTTCACAAAAAAGTACGCCGCTGGTCGAATAGCGCCTACCAAATCTTGCAACGCTTCGCGCTCACCATCGGCTGGCCGGGCTTGCAGGAAAATGCTTTCTCAAACTCGGGCATATTCACCACCAAACCGTTGACGCGATATTTGCCCGGCGAATGCGGATTGGTCAATGCCGTCACACGCAAATCTTCAGGGCGCGTATTCTCACAGGCCCATTGCGCGTAGCCGATGAAAAAGCGTTGCTCGGGTGAGAAACCCTCGCGCGATTCCGGTTTGGTATTTGCAATCTGCGCCTGCCATGCCATCCAGCCAAGAACGAGGCCGCCCAAGTCGGCGATGTCTTCACCGAGCGTCAATTTGCTGTTGATCTTGATGTCGTCAACGATGGTGTACTGCGCATATTGATCGATGACGCACTGCGCGCGGTCATTAAATTCCTTCGCATCTTTTTCGCTCCACCAGTCTTTCAGATTTCCTTTCGCGTCGAACTGGCGTCCCTCATCGTCAAAACCGTGTGTCAGTTCATGGCCGATGGTGCCACCGGTATTGCCGTAGTTGGGTGCGTCGTCCATTTTGGGATCGTACAGCGGCGGCTGCAACACGCCGGCCGGAAAGTTGATGTCGTTCATCTGCGGGTTGTAGTACGCATTCACGGTCGGTGGCGTCATGCTCCATTCGCCGCGATCAAGCGGTTTGCCGATTTTGTTCAGGTCACGGCGCGACTCAAACAAATTGCCGTGCTGCACGTTGCCCATGAAGTCATTGCGCTTGACGAGAACCGAACGATAGTCACGCCATTTGTCGGGGTAGCCAATCTTGTTGACGATGCTGTGCAATTTCTGCAGCGCCTTTTGCTTGGTCGCAGCACTCATCCAGGTCAGTTGATTGAGGTCGTCCTGCATGGCCTGCTCAATTTGTTTGGTCATGTGCAGCGTTTTTTCTTCAGATCCGCACTGAACGCACGACTGATGAATTCCTGTCCAAGCGCCTCGCCCAGTTGGCCATCAACCAGTGCCACGCAACGCTTCCAACGCGGCTTTTGCTCGGGCACGCCGCGCAATGTTTTGCTGAAAAAATTGAAATTCTCATTCACAAATGCCGTCGACAAATACGCCGCACTTGTGTGCGCGAGGTGCCAGCGCAAATAAGTTTTGATGTCATCGAGGCTGCTCGATTGCCACTGCTTTTCCAGCGCGCTGAAAAATTCAGGCTCGGTGACGTTAAATGCATTCACACCCGCGAGACCGGCGACCTTCAAATACGCAGCCCAATCAAAGCCCGGCGTAAGCGCTTTCAAACCTTTGCCATTCATGTTGTGAAACAGCTTGTGCGGATCGCGGCGGTCAACCCGCGACAGCGACGCCGTTGCCAGCGCCGTTTCCATTTGCAGCACAACAGTCCCGTTGCGCTTGGCAGTTTCAGCGCTGTCACCAAGCAGCTCAAAAGTACGGGCAACGTGCGCCGCAAACTGATCGCGAATTTCTTTCGACTTGTCCTCAAGCTTCAAGTAGTAATCACGGTCAGGCAGACTCAAGCCACCGGCACTGGCGAAGGCGATTACACGATTGGAGTCGGCGAAGTCCTGATTGGAACCAAAGCCAAAAAAGAATCCGTCATTCGCAAGTGTAAGTTGCAGTTTGGCCAGCACGAGAGGCAGCTCGCGTTTTGATTTCATGCCGTT
>JANMPY010000515.1:0-7533 GCA_031370095.1 Betaproteobacteria bacterium | reverse complement strand
TGACCAAACCCGCGTCGGTCGCAACATAAGCATAGTAACCACCCATGGTGATATGCCGCGCGCCTTTCAACACGCCACCTTCGTTCCAGGTGATCGCGCGCTTAAGAAAATTATTGCGCGGCTCACCGTCGGCAAAGGTGTCGACGTTGGTCACGATTAGCCCCTCGTCGGCATCGACGATGAACGCATAGTGATAGATCGGATGGAAAGCCTGCTCTTCGTTGGTCACACGCATCAGCTCGCCCTTGTTACGGTCGGGCGCAATCGCCTGATTGGTCGGCAGCGCCATGCAGGTGGCGTTCTTGCTCGGAATATGGGCGTCCTGGCCGAGCGGCGAGAACGGCGCGGTGATGATGCGTTGCGATATGCCCTTGTTGGCGATATTGGCCACGTCGTACACACGAAAGCCGCCGGGCCCTTCGGCGACGAACAGGTATTCACCACGCAGCATCAGGCAACGCGCCGCGCCCTTGGTCGAATGGTTGTGTGCTTCCGGTAATTCCTGCGCACGTTTTTGGTGATCGGCGAACCAATCCGGATAGGCATATTTTTGCAGGTAGCTGCCGATCACGGCTTGTGGCTCGTCCCATTCCGTTACTCTCACCGCTTCGACGTTGTTGGCTGAACCGACCCAGGCGTTGAAGCCGACAAAGTTCACAAAGTTGGTTCCCTGCAATAACAACTGCGCCATGATTGCGTTGTTATCGTTGGCCTGACTTAAATGGCAATCGGTACAGGTTTTGGTTTCAGTTTTGCGCTCGGTGTGCGGGTAGTGCGGCGCGAATGCCTGTGCGGAAAAACCGCTGGCTGAAATCGGTGGCTGCTGAATATAGATGCGTTCGCGATTGGCGTTGGTTGACGACAGCACCAGCGCCGAGGTTGAGCGGATCGGTGCGACGCGCGAGCCTTTGACAGTGCCGTGGCGCCCAAGCTGGAACATGTCGTCCCGCGCGACCTGCGGATTGTAGCTCGCGTAGTTGCGCGTCTCGCCGCCTTCGTAGTGCTTGCGTTCGGTTTTTGCGTTTGCCTGAATCGGCAAATGACAACCGGCACAAGATGTTGTCCACGACAGATGACAGGTGTAGCAGGTCATCTTTTCGTCGGCATGCGCGTAGTTGGTTTTGCCGGTAGGATCCGCCGGTCCCCACTTGCCATCGCGTCCCTCTTGCCCGGCGTGCATCAGCTTGGCGCGTGCGGCCTTCTCGTTGTATTTCGGATGCCCCGGCGTTACGCTATCTTTGACCAGGCTCATTTCCCATTCAAGCTTCGGGTCAAGTGCCGAGCGCTGATAGAGCTTGTCTTCTTTCCATTCGAAGCGCTTCCTGCCGTCCTGTGTACGCAATGTCAGCAAATCGCGCCCGCCCGGCCTCGCAGCAGGTCCGCTGGTCTGCAGTGTCGGGTATTTGTTTGCGGTGCCATGACAATCAGCGCAATCGATCTCCACCGCCGCCGCGACCTCGCCATAGATATGTCCGTTACCGTGCGCGTCCTGCACGAAATGGCAATCGACACAGTGCATCCCCACATCGAGGTGGATCGAGGTGAGGTGTACTGATTTCTTGAATTTCTCAGGGTCGGTATCCGCGACCGGCTTACTTTCCTTATCGAGCAAGGTGCCTTTGCGATCACGCTTGAAGACATAGCGGAAATTCCAGCCGTGGCCGTGATAGTCCGCAAACTGGCCATCTTTCAATGTCGGATTCAGCTCCGACACTTTTTTCGAAAATTCGCGATCTCCCCACAAGCCGCGAATGGACGCTTCTTCCGGATTGCGATCAAGAATCTTTCGAGACTCGGCGTCGGTCGGGTATTTTTGTTTCGCTGGCCACATTGAGGGCGCATCGGACTCGTAGTCCCACATCGTGGTGCCGTAAAAACTATTCAGGAAAATATTTGGTTGATGCATGTGGCACACCATGCACTGCGATGAAGGAATTGCGCGGGTGAATTCGTGTTTGAGTGGGTGTCCTGATTTATCCTTCGGAATCGTTGGATCTTTGGTCTGCGACTTGCCCTCGTGACCAAATTTTGCGTACTGCGCAGAGTGCTTCGGATCACGATCATTGGCGTAAACCGAATGGCACGCCGTGCAACCGGACGACCGGTAATCGCCGGGTTGTTCATTGGTGCCGAGAAACCAGAGATGCGGATCGTTCAGTCGGGTTTTGGTGGCGTTCAGCACCGGTACCGAAATGCGACTGCCGGTGCCGGGGCCGCGATTGGATTGTTTGATGTCGGGACGACCAGGCTCATCCAGTTTTTGCAGCGCACCGGTGCTGTTCGGGATACCGACTTCCGGGAATCCTGAACTGATCACCTTGCCGCCGCGCTCAAAGACACGAAAGATGTCGCCCGGTGGCACCGATTCCCAGGCAGGTATCGGCACCAGCGAAGGCAGAATGCCCATCTTCGTCATCTCAGCATTAACGGGCACCGGATTTTTGAGTGTGGCACCGACGCCATCGTTCGTGTAAGCCTCGCCGATAATGTAGCGTTTGTAGGGCAGGATGCCGTTGTTGTAAGTCGCACCGCCAAACAGCATCGCGCTGGTCGACATCAGACTGCGCTCAACTGCCTGGACGGTCTCGAGATGACACGCACCGCATGCCTCGCGCGCGACACGCAGATCGCCCGGATTCTGGAAACGCACGAACTCTTTCGACTCGCGATTGAGCAACGTAAATGAGCCTTCGGGATTGGCTGACGAAGGATAGTTCCACGCGGTTGGCAGCGTGGGCTTGATGTGCGCCGATCCCATCGCCGCGAGATAGCCAGCTTTATCGTTGCCGGCATATTCGGCGTCTTTCGGTTTGTTCACTTTTGCGTCACCACCATGACAATCGGTGCAACCCAAAATCACCGCCGGGTTGGCGTGCATGGTGTGGCTATCGGTGGTGGTGTGACACGACAGGCAGCCGATTGATTTGCGCGACGCGTCCATGATCGATTGACGCTCGGGCGCAGGCGGATGTGGCTTGTAGGTGAGAGCCAGCGGGCGCTCGCCGCTCGCCGCGAGCGCGACGCTAACGACATTTACGCCGCTCACAGCAAGAAGGGTCAGCCAGATTGCAATTAAATGTCGGCGCATATCAGTAGGTGAGCAGTAGGTTCATCAACACGGAATATTGTGGTCCACGCTGGTTCTCTTCGTACAGTTGCTTGAGTGCTGAGCCCGGCAACAATGCGGAAGCGGAAACGTTGAGGACAATGTTTTGCGTCATGAATGGGCGGTATTGCGCACCCATCGAAATATCGATGCCGAGATCTTTCGATGGTGGCGCTTGATTGCGCAGCACACCGAGCACGGAAGTATTCATAAAACTCAATTTCGAAATATTGCCGAGCACGCGTATTTGCGGTGAGAGATCGGCGTCGGCACCAACACCAAACAGAATTAGTCCGGGGTTGACGAAATTCGACTGCCCTTGGTCTTTCGACGAACGCAGCGACGGCAACACACCATTGCGGCCAGACAGCGCAACACCGCCACCGCCGATCAGCGGCACCGCTTGACGAATGAAGAAGCTGGTATCGGCGCCAGCGAATTGCGGATTTTCCAGAATCGCGTCAAAGCCCGTTGCCTTGCCGTCGAATGGATTTTTGTCGCCCGTTGCCACCAGCGCGTTGAAACGCAACCGCCACCAGGAAAAATCCCGGGATAATTCGGCTGCCGCAAAGCCTGCGCGAATGGTTTGCTTACGCTCCGCAATCGGATTTCGGTCGTCGGTGCCGAGCGCCGCGTAAAAAGATGAGGTGAGGTTGTATACGCCAAAGTGTCCATCGCCATTCAGGCCGAGATAGGTCACGCGATAATTGTGGGGACGTACGTCGCCGACCACTGCAGGCCGCACCAGAAAGCCGTTGTTATCGTAATAGTCGCGTCCCGATTCGCGGTTGATATTGTGAATGATGGTGGCTTGCGTGGTATGGCCGAGTACCGGGAAATCCTGCTTGTAAAGATTGGCCACGAGTACATGATCGCGTCGCACCGGCTGGCGAACATCGTTCAGACCACTGTTGGTGTCTTTTTCGAGACGACGAAAATAAGCGAGGTTGTACTGATACTGGTTATTGTCACGCGTGCCGAATAATCGTATCCCAACCGGCACATCCTGAAACACGAATCCGCGAAAGTCGGAAATGAACGGCTGGATACCGACGCGGATCGAGTCGAAATCATAGCGGTCTGAGACGTTGCGCAAATGCACGTCGGCGAACGCTTCCTGAATACCCAGGTGGGAATCGGTGCGCGTTTTGCCCTCGCGTGGATCGACGCGCAATCCGCGCACTTCACCGATGATCGCGTGATTGATTTGAATGGCGGGCACAAAGCGAAATTCATAATCCGGCGGCTTGAAAGTGGTGTTGCCTTTGAGGACAGCGGCCGAAAAAATCAACGTCTCGACAAAGACCGTCTGGCGTGAACGCCCAAACATGTCGTTGGCAACGGGGCGATCCGACGATTGCGCGCCGACCGGCGTCGGCAGGCGGCGCGCTTCGATCAACGAATCCGAGATCACGGAGAGCGCCAAAAACCAGTCCGGCCCCCATTTCGCAAACGGTTCGTACGGTTTGTCGCCTTTGTACACGTTGTGGTTGTAAGGGTCGTACCACGGGAACTTGAAGCCTAAGGTATCCATGATGCGCCAGCGATCCGGCACCGAGATCGAATCGCGCGGCATCAATGGCGTCGGCGGCGATACTTGTTTTGGATCTATCGGTGGCAATTCATACTTGAGCGGCTTGCCCTGCGGACGTTGCCTTTCAATCGCGGCCTCATCAATTTCAGTAGCCTTCTCCGCAGGAGCGGTGGTTTGTGCGAAGGCGCTCATGCATAGCGCGCCAAGCACGGCGACCGCGATCACCTTCAACACCGGTCGGTGCAGCGCAAACATGGAAGTGGAAAGCGTCATAGCCCTTCGCACACGTTTTGCTCGTTGGAGTCGTTGAACGGTGCCTGCGGACAATTGATGTAGCGCAGCCGTGTGCCAGTTCCCTGCGGTGCAAGATTATCTGCGCGTATTGCTTTGGGTGCGTTGCCGATGCCATTGGCAAGGATTTTTCCCGCGTTTGCAAGCCCAAGGAAGGACACCATGTCGTCCTGGTCAATCCCGTCGCCGGAGACACCGATGGCACCAATCAATTGCGCGTTTTTGTAGATCGGCACTGACCCCGGAAAAATCTGGATGCCGTTCTTCGCGCGTGGAAGACCGGTGCAACCGACCGCGTCTGAGCCGGCGGCGGCGAAAGCGATGATGGCGTTGTAGTTCAAATCGAGTTGCAGCCCTACGTGAAACGGACTCCAGTTGCTGATCGGCGTGCTGAACGGGCCGGGCGCGGTGCCGCTGATGCCGTCCGGAAAAAACGGGCGCGCGATATTGCCGATAGAGCGGTTGGAGAACGCAATGCCGTTGGCAAACATCGTGGGGTCGTTAAAAAATTGACGCGACGCGGCAATGTAAGCTGCAAACGTTCGAAAAGGCGGAACGGGGTTGCCACTGGCACCCAGATAATTGGCGGTGGGTAATGCGGAAATATCGAACGCCGCGCTGGGCAGTGAAAACAGCAGCGCACTGCGGGCTTTTTGCAGCGACACGTCAGTGCCGAAAATGGGAGCGTCCGGTGTGCGCGCGATGCCCAGCACTTCACCCTGCGTATCCACCACCGAAACGGTGACCTGAACAGCAGACCCGACCGGTCGGCGAATCTGCGCGCGCGCGCGGTTGGCAACTTTCAAAGCCTCCTGAAGAATGGTCGTCACTTCAGCGAGCTTTAGCTGTCCATCGGTGCCGTCGCGCACCGGATAACGATTTTGGTTGGCGCTATCGACCAGCACAAAGCCACCCTGTGCGACGAACGGCCCGGTGTCCGCCCGATAGCCGGATGCTGGGTTGCCAAAAGAACCCCCCTGCCGCAGCGTGCCATCGAAAAAACCAGTAACCGCCACGACAGTGCCGCCGAGCGTTGCGAATGGCGGCAGTGCTGCCCCGCCGGACTGGATCGCTTCCGAATCCACATATCGAAACGTGCGGCCATCTGCGGTGATGCGATTGCCGCGAATGTCATCAGGCGCTGAAAAGCCGATGGTGCCCGCGACGGCAATTAATTCATCGACATCTTGATCGATATCGGTGATGTCGGGGTCGAAACCGTACTGCCCGTCGGCGATCACGCCAATGCCGCCAACGAGGCGATTGTTTTTATACAGCGGCAGACCGCCCGCATCCGCTGAAAGTCCCAGCGGTGAGCGCTTCGGCCCGACCGTGCCATGTTCCACGCGGCGCATCAGGTCAGAGCAGGAAAGTTGCGAGAATTGCACACCGTAAAGCGGTCCCGCAGGTTGGTTATTTTCCCGCGGATTAAAATTTTCCTGCACGATCTGGCTCGCGGTGCGGCTTGAAAAGGCGTTGCCATTCGATGACAGGTAAGCGCCGGTAATGGCTTTGGTAAGTGCGGCGAACGTGTCAGGCAGCACATCAATATTTTCGAGGCCGCCGCTCACACCCACCCCTGCCCGTTGCGGGGTACCGATGCGAAAGTTAGTCTTTGCTCCGGTCATGCGAAACACGCCCAATACATTGCCCACGCGATCAACCACGGCGACCGTTGCGGGTTGCTTACGCGCCGCCGCTTCGTTCACCGCCTGCGCGATCACACGTTGTACGTCTTCAACGGTCAGAAAATCGCTCAGCGTCGCCGGCGGCGTGCAACTGCCAGTACATACCGCCGTACCGACGTTACCGCTGCCGCCGCCACAAGAGCCCAGCAGCCCGATCACGATGAGCGTGCCGAGCTTTAACCACCGTTGAATCATTGCGGCGCTCCGCCTGCTTTGTTTGATCCAGGCCGATCTTGCATTTCGACGTGTTGCGTTGTGGAATGGGTGTTGGCTGCCACCGTTTTTGGCAACAACTTCGGTTGATTACCGCCCGGGATGATTGGCGGAACGCCGGATTTCGGGCTGCCAGTATGAAAACCGTGGCAGGTCTCGCAGGTGCCGGGCGCCTTGTCTTTCGCGACAGCGTTGCCGCCGTGGCATTCGCGGCAATTTTTGATGTCGGGAATGCTGATGTCTGCGCTCACCTTTGATGCCGCGACATCGTGGCAAGAGCCGCACTTGTAGGTATCGTGCCGACTATGTGGAAAGCGCGATTTGGGTAGCCAATGCTGGGTCACGGCGATAGGCGCAATTTGCCAGCGCGTGGTGATGTCCGCAGTGGCCTCGCCACGTTTAATTTCGTGGCATTCAAAACAAACGCGCACTTCGAAAAGTTCCTGGGTAATTTTGTCGGCCTTGGTATTTGCCCAGCCAAGTGCGGCTTCGCGTCTGGTCTCGCCGATGCGCTGACCCGGCCGCTTGATACCGTCCTCCGTCACCACGTCGATTGGCGCATCGGTCAGGGCGGCTTGGGCATAGTATTCCTGCACGGTTGCGATCACGTCGGCAACCTTGCCGTGCGGCACCTGCCGGTTGGTGGACTTTGGCTCAAACTCAAGCGAGTGGCAGGACTGGCAGTGTTCACCCATCGTCAC
>JANMPY010000511.1:0-8553 GCA_031370095.1 Betaproteobacteria bacterium | reverse complement strand
CTTCTCGACTTCTTCCACAATGTGATGCAAATATTTGGAGCCACGATCAACAAAGCGCTGAATGTAATCGGGTCGACTGGCGTACCACTGCTCCTGCTGCAAGACGAGCGGCGAATTCAGCTCGCCCATCACGAAGCCGCGACGCACCCGTTGCCAAAGATCGGCGTCGATGAATTTTTTTTCTTCGGGCGGGGTTAGCGGCGCAACGATCTGCACTTCAGCTGGTGTGGCAATCGCTGGGTTCACCACACCGGGAATTGTGCTCAATGGCTTAAAGGTTGTGACCGGTGGCGTAGCTTGGCTGAAGGCGGGCGCAAAGAAGCTCGCCAAACACAGTGCGCCAATCAGTTTCAAGTGCTGTTTCAAAATCATCTTTAAGCCCTAGTTGAATGGATGTTGTCAGATGTCAACAACATCACAGTTTTCAAAGCAGTCCGTCCCGCGCATGATTGGTCAAAGCGTCAAGGCAAAATCTTTGACCAACGCGCCCGGTAATCGCGCCGAACCCGTTGAGCGCTCGCCGTAACTTGCCGAATCGAGTATCCAGTCGCGTTCCGCTGTCAGGCCAAGCAGGTTATCACCAAGCAGGCGGTATGCGGAATCATCAAACCGCATCACGTTCAGCGGTGCTTGAATTTCGCCGTTTTCAACCCAGAACGTAGCGAAGCGTGTCATGCCGGTCATGCGGCAAGCGGCGCGGTCCGAATAATTCAGATAGTGGAGATTGCCGATCAAGAGACCCGTGTCTAGCGTCTTCAGCATCGCCTCGCGTTGCAATTCACCTGCTGCCATGTCAAGCGCTTCAGGCGCTTCGGCGGCGTTCGCGCCGTTATTTTCGATGCTAAATTCGCGCGCCGAACGCGGGCTGATCAGCGCGCCTGCGTGCTTGCCGCCATTGATCAATGCGACTTCGGGCGTTTTCAAAAAGCCGTCGGCCTGAAAGCCGGGTGCGACGCCATCAGCGCTGTTTTCGCGCAGACTGATCGAGGAATGCAGCGCCAGCGTGCCGTCTTCGAGCTTCATCAGCGGGCTTTGCTTATTGCGCTGCGACTTTACGCCGAAGCTCCCCCACGAAAGCAGGCCGACAATTTCGTTCACGGCCGCAGGCGCAAGATAGGCGCGATATTGGCCGGGCTGCAATGCCTTTGGTGGACGTTTGAGAATGTCGAGCCGCGCATTACTTGCGAGCATTTTTTCCGCGAACACAGCCGCATCCCAATGCGTGCCGGCGTAGCCATTTTTTACCGCTTTGTCGGCCGCGTGATACAGGCACCACTCAAAATTAAAGTTGTCGACGCGATGCCAGTTGCGCTGACCAAGCGAATTGGCGAAGCCTTTGTAGATAGTGCCAGACGCAAACAGCCCAACCAAATCGCGGCCTCTGCCTTGGCTCATCACTTGATCGAGCGAGTCGGCGTCGGACGGCAAATTTGACGCACCAATGTGCTCGGAGGATTGCACGGATTCGTTGAACAGCAGATACGGATCTTCCGGCAAGTCAGCGACATCGCGTCGCAAAGTATCGAGCGTTAACTTGACCAACGCTTCATCGTTTTCACGAACGCCTGCCAGTGAAATGTGCGATGCGGCACGGCGCTGATTTTTGATCAAAGACAAGGTAAGCATGAGTTGCTTCACCGAACCTGCCTGGCGCACCACATTTTTGTTGAAACGTAAGAAGTTGGATTCCTCAGCCGACAGATAGGCGAGGGTGGTTTCGTTCGCGTGAAGTTGTGTGTTGACGAAATCAGCGAGAGCGTAAAAATAGCTTTGCACTGTTAGCTCTCCGCGCCGAACACATCGATGTCAGTAAATTTACACGCAGGGCTCGCGTGGCCGACGCGGAGCACTTGGCTCGGCTCGCCTTTGCCGCAGTACGGCGTGCCCATGATTTCCTGCGTCGCGGCGTTGCCGACCATCGCGAGTGAGCGCCAAAAGGTGGCGGAAATGCCACGGTAATTTGGATTTTTGACAATGTGTCCGAGCTTGCCGTTTTCAATCACTTGCCCGATCTCGCAACCGAACTGGAATTTATTGCGCGAGTCGTCGATCGACCATGACAGGTTGGTGCGCATCAGCACACCGTTTTCGATTGAGCCGATCATTTCATCGAGGGATGACGTGCCGGGTTCGATATTCAGGTTCGACATGCGGTCAATCGGTGCGCGGTTCCACGAGCACGAGCGCGCGGTCGAAACGCCCTCAACCATCGCGCCCTGTGCATGCGCCCGCGCTTGCGAGATGGTGCCGCCGAGGGTGCGTTTCAAGACACCGTTTTCGATGATGAATGCTTTTTTTGCGGCGGCACCATCGTCATCAAACGCGAAGCTCGCAAACTGATGCGTCATGGTCGGATCGAACGTCACATTCAACAGCGGGGAGCCGTATTGATAGTGGCCGAACATGTCGAGCGTGACAAAACTGGTGCCCGCGAAATTACGTTCGTCGCCGAGAATGCGATCCAACTCCAGCGGGTGGCCGATGGATTCGTGAATCTGCAACATCATCTGGTCCGGCATCAGGATCACATCCATTTTGCCGGACGGGCAATTTGGCGCGGACAGCAAGGCGAGCGCTTCTTCGGCAGTCTGTTTGCCAGCGCCGTGAAAACCCGAACGCGCGATAATTTCCGCACCACCTTGCTGACAAAAACCGTTGTAACGCCCACCGAATGAGCGCGTTTGCGCCTCATTGTTGGCGAATGCGGTCACGGACAGCGAGGGCACCAGAAAGTCAAATTCCTGCTCGACCATCGCGCCGTCGGCAGTCACATAAAGTTGTTTGGTGTGCGTGGTCCAGAAGGACGCCGACCAATCAACGATGCGATCATCGATTTTGCAGGCGGCCGATTCGGCGTCAAGTATTTCGAATTTTTCGCGCTTCGATTGCAGCATAGGCTGTTGCACCTTGGTGCGATAGTGCCCTGAAGGTTTCGGCATCGCCATCGCGGAATAGTCCGCAACGCTGCGCCCGGCGGTGAGTTTGGCCCAGTCGTGCGCGCGCTGGATTGCCAGCCGCAGACCCGATTCAGAGATGTCGCTGGTGGCCGCATAGCCGTAGCCACCCTTGTCAATCACGGTAATCATCACGCCACGATCAACGCAGGATTGCGGCGGCTCGGCGATATTTTGCCGCACACAAAGTTGTTCGCTGGCTTCTTCGACAAAACGAAGCGAGCAAAAATCGACGGCGGGGATTAAGCGTTTGAAGGTGGATTCGAAAGACGCGGTCATGTTGGAATTGGAAAATACAATCGGGCATTCTACCAGTGAGGGCGAAATCAAATTAGAGGGAAAATATTGCGCTGCAATGCATCGCCGATAAAACGCTGTTGCTGGTTGCGGTTGAATGGGACAATTGCATCGGTGTCGTCGCTTGGTTAGCGAAGGTCTTGAACCCTGTGAAGAGTTTGACGTTACGGATTGGGAAATTGAACAACATGAAAAAAATGATCGTTTGCTTGAGTGTTTTCTTATTGACGACAGTGTGTAGCGCCGGTGTCTTTGCGCAAAACCAAAAAACGTCGCCCGAGCAGGGCACGCCGCCAACGTCAGCGCCGACGTTACCACCAGCCGCCGTCGTCCTGCCGCCGTCGCCATTGCCGCTGATCGATCCTGCCAACGAAATCAAAGGTGCGGCGCTCATCGAGGCGCTGCGCAAAGGCGGTTTCGTTTTGTATATGCGCCACGCAGAAACCGGTGTCGTCACGGAAAAATGCGAGCAAAGCAACCTTAGCGTCATCGGCGAAGAAAACTCTCGCAAGGTCGGCGCGGCCTTGCGCGAATTGAACATCCCGATTGGCGCGGTGCGTTCGTCCGAGCCCTGCCGTTGTGGCGATACCGCGCGGCTGCTTGGGCTTGGCGCGGTCGACATAACCGAAGATCTGAATCCTGTCGCGCCGCGGCCAGGATTCGACATCGCTGCGGCTCGCATGAAGCGCTTAAACGAAATACCGGCAAGCGGAACAAACACGGTGCTGGTTTCGCATTTGCATGGCTCGCGCAACAATGAAGATTGGATTCACCTTGAAATGGCCGAAGTGATTGTGTATCGGCCTGACGGAACCGGGCGCGCGGAGGCGGTGGCGCGCATTCGGGTGGCGGGCTGGTTGGCGCTGAGAAAAGCAATGGCCGTTCCCGCTGCACAATAAACCCTGCTGTTCATGCGTACAAAAACGCAGGCCGCATAAAACCAACAAAATCTAGCACTGGCGCGGCTTTTGGGCTTAAAATGCCTGAAAATCCGCGCCAGTACTAGAGTTTATCATTGCCAATATTGCTTCCAGCCAGCGTCGCGATTTCATCCGCAGTCATCCGCACCAAATGCCATTCCGGCATGATGGTCGCGCCGAGCGATTTATAAAATTCAATCGACGGCGTATTCCAGTCGAGTACGCGCCACTCGAATCGACCGCAGTCGCGCTGCCGGGCGAGGGCGGCCAAATGTTTTAGCAGCGACTTGCCGTGGCCATGGCCACGCGCGGCGGGAACGACGAACAGGTCCTCCAGATATAAGCCCGGCTTACACAAGAATGTCGAGAAGGTAGTGAAAAATAATGCGAAGCCAATCGGCTCCCCACCCACCCGCGCGACCACGCATTCGCACGATGCTGCTGCACCACCTCGGGAGCCGAACAGCGCCGCGTGCAGCATCGCCTCATTGCCCGTGACCATATGTTCGAGTTTTTCGTACACCGCGAGTTGGCGGATGAGACCCAGGATGGTGGCGACATCGGTCTCGGTGGCAGGCAGGATTGAAAGAGAATTTGGCATAATCAGAAATTATTTTTCCATTCGCGGATCGCGCCGAACACGAGCGCTGGTGCGGGGTTTGGCCCGATGTCACGGTTAAGTCTGGTGGCTGCTGCGGCTTTGACGGCGGGTTGATCCCAACGCAAAAACGGATTGGTGGCGAGCTCCAGATGGATTGTGGACGGCACTGTCGGCAAGTTGCGATGGCGTTTGGCCGCGCAAAAAGCTTTGCGCAATTTCAGGTCTGCGTTGTCAGGCTCGACCGCCTCGGCGAATTTGATGTTGGCCATCGTGTACTCGTGTGCGCAAAATACTTTTGTTTGTGGTGGCAGCGCTTTTAATTTTGCCAGCGACGCGGTCATTTGTTCCGCAGTGCCTTCGAATAATCGCCCGCAGCCACAGGCAAACAGTGTGTCGCCGCAGAACAACAATCCGTGACCCACGTACGCGATATGTCCGGCGGTGTGACCGGGTACATCGAGCACGTCCAGCGCCAGATTGAGGAAGGGCACTGTGATGCGGTCGCCTTCTCGCAAGGCTTGCGTACGTGCCGGAATGCGCTCGGTTGCAGGGCCGTATACGGGAATTTTTCCGCGCAGTTGCAGCGACTCCAGAAGATTCTCAACGCCGCCGACGTGATCGCCGTGATGGTGCGTGCAAATGATGGCAACAAGCTGCAAACCATTGAGACGCAGATAATCGAGAACCGGTGTCGCATCGCCCGGATCAACCACTGCCGCGTGTTTACCGTCGTGGATGACCCAAAGATAATTATCCTGAAACGCGGGTACAGGATGGACAACGATTGTGGAATGAGTGGCCACGCAGAATCCGTTAAAATAAAAAAATGATCCGTGAAAGTTTACATGACTGGTTTCAATCGCCCCTCGGCGCGTATTTGCTGGCGCAGGAATGCGCCTGGCTGGATCAGGTCACACCGGATATTTTTGGCTATCACGCGATCCAGTTGGGCTTGCCAGAGTTCGACCTGCTGCGCGAATCTCGCATCGTTCATCGCGTGACGGTTTCGCCGGAATCCGCTCGTCAACCTAACCACGTGCGAGCGCAGTTTCACGAGCTGCCATTTGATACCCAAAGCATCGATCTTTGTGTGATGCCGCACGTGTTGGAGTTCAGTGAAATTCCGCATGAAGTATTGCGCGAGATTGATCGGGTGCTGCGACCGGAGGGGCGCGTCATCGTGCTGGGATTCAATCCATGGAGCTTGTTCGGCACCAAAAAGCTGTGGACCTCCAAGGGCTACCCGTGGCAGGGACAATTCGTTTCCCTGGTGCGGATAAAGGACTGGTTACAGTTGCTCGGTTTGGAGCCTGCGTCGGGGCGACTGGCCTGCTACATTCCGCCTTGTGAAACCGAAAAATGGCAGCGCCGATTTCGTTTCATGGAGCCGACGGGTGACCGCTGGTGGGGCGTTGCGGGCGGGGTTTACATGCTCGAGGCGATCAAGCGCGTGCAAGGCATGCGGCTGATCGCGCCAGTCTGGAGCGACAAGAAAATTCGCGAACGCAAGTTTGCGACCGTGGCCCGATACGAGCAATCAGAATTCGTCTCGCAGCGTGCGGACTTGACGCCTCGTGCGGGCAATTTACATTTGGTGAAATAACGATGGTCGAGATTTATACGGACGGAGCCTGCAAGGGCAACCCCGGCGTTGGTGGCTGGGGTGCGATTCTGCGCTCGGGAGAAACCGAAAAAGAATTGTTCGGTGGCGTCGCCAACACCACCAACAACCGGATGGAAATGACGGCCGTGATCGAAGCTTTGCGTGCGCTATCGCGGTCATGCGAGGCAGTGGTTTTCACCGATTCGTCGTACGTTCAAAAAGGCATCAGCGAATGGATCCACGGCTGGAAACGCAATGGCTGGAAGACCGCTGACAAAAAACCGGTGAAGAACGCCGATCTTTGGCAAACGCTCGATGATCTGGCCAAAGGGCACAAAATTGAATGGCGCTGGGTGAAAGGCCACGCGGGGCATCCTGAAAATGAGCGTGCCGATCAACTCGCCAATCGCGGTGTGGATTCCGTGTTGGCAAAGTCGACCGGCGCCGCGCAATGAGCCGTCAAGTTGTGCTGGACACGGAAACCACCGGGCTTGATCCGGCGTCCGGTCACCGCATCATCGAAATCGCCTGCGTGGAAATGGTTAACCGCAGGCTTACGCAAAATAATTTCTTCACGCGGGTGCATCCTGAGCGGGAAATCGATCCGGGCGCGATCGCCGTACACGGCATTACGCTTGAGGAATTGGCGCACGAACCGAAATTTGCAGAAATTGCTGATCAATTTTTAGCTTACGTCAATGGTGCCGAGTTGATTATTCACAACGCGCCGTTTGACGTCGGGTTTTTGAATGCCGAACTGCGGCGCATCAAAAAGCGGCCTGTAACCGAAATTTGCACCATCACCGATACGCTGGCGATGGCCAAAGACCTGCATCCGGGCAAACGCAACAACCTCGACGCGCTTTGCGATCGCTATCAGGTCGACAACAGCGCACGCACGGTCCACGGCGCGCAGCTTGATGCCGAGTTGTTGTCCGACGTATACATCGCGATGACACGCGGTCAGGACAGCCTGGCCATTGGCCTGGAAGTCGGCGGCAATGAAAAGATCAAACTGGATCTGGCGGTGCGTCCGCCGTCGCTCAAGATTCAGCGCGCCAATGACGACGAGCTCGCACGTCACGCCGCTCACGTGGCAAGCATCGATAGTGCCGTTGGGGGCAAATCAATCTGGTCGACATTTGCGTCCGAAAGTCCACGTTAACGGTACCCCGGAGTGCTGCGAACTGCTGCAAGCCTTGCGTTCCGCATAGCGTTCACCTATCATGCGTCGAAATTGCATCTGAATTTCGACGTAAGTATTTGAAAAATATTTGTTAATTGATCGTTAATCATTATGAATGTGTGAGTTTTCGCATAGATTTCCGCGCGGATTAAGACTACCATGCAACCGATTACATAATTATCAGTGTTGCGATGTAGGACAAAGTAGCATTCGCTTGTAGGAAAAGGGGTCGCAGATGCACCAAATCAAGAAATTATTCATTTCATGCATGGCCGCCGCCTTTGCGCTGTCAGTCGGGATGCCGCTCGCATTCGCGCAAAAAACCGCCGCAGATCCTTTGCAAATCGTCTTGGTTCGCGCCAAAGTGGTCGTCGAAAATGGTCGTGAGGTCATGCAAAGCGCCGCGATTGCCAAGCCCGACGATGTGCTTGAGGAAGTCGCCACCTACACCAATATCTCCAAGGCTGCGCTGAAAAGCCTGGAAGCGACCTTGCCCATTCCGCCAAATACAGAATTGGTGATGGCAAGCGTGAAGCCGGCGAACGCGAAGGCGAGCATCGATGGCAAGAGTTTTTCGAAATTACCACTCACCCGCAAAGTGCGGCAGCCCAACGGCGTTGAGGTCGAACAGCCCGTCCCGCTCAGTGAATATCGATACCTGCGCTGGTATCCAGGCGAGCTTCAACCGGGTAAGCCACTGTCTTTTTCCGCGCGCTTTAAGGTCGCGAATAGTCAGGTTGAAACCGGCAACGCCGCAAAATAATTCGACGCGCAAAAATCCAAACAACTTTTCCTTAAATCTGTATTGACCCACGACCCTCGGAGTATTTTCATGAACCTCAACACTACAGTCCGGCCCGCAAATAACCGGGGGTTATTTTTTGCCCTGTTGGCTCTTTTGGTATTTTGCGTAGTGGCGTTGCACACCCCGAACGTCAGTGCGGTTCAGGCACCAGCAAATTCCGTCATCGGCAATCAGGCATCTGCAACGT
>JANMPY010000510.1:0-2291 GCA_031370095.1 Betaproteobacteria bacterium | reverse complement strand
GACGTGCGCGGTGATGTCCTGCAGCCCCGGAAAAAGGAATGGATCGGTGTGCGCGTAGTGCCGGTAGTGGCACATTAAAGTGCCGGTGATGCGGCTCGGATGATAAAACTCCGCGCCGCGAAATCCGTAATCGATAAAAATAAGCGCGCCGCGCTTGATCGATTGCGCGAGGCTTTTAACGAGCCCGGCGACGGCGGGAGCGACCTCGGTGAGATAGCCTTCGGGCGGCGCGTGGCCGAGATATTTTTCCTGAACTTGTGCGACTGGCGCGATCAACTGTTTTGGCAACGCAACATCCTGCCACGCAAACGCGCCGCCTATTACCGCGACGCCACGTTCGAAAATCTCACCACCTGAAAACGTGACGAGATGCACTGGAATAACATCGAGTACTTCATTGGCGATCACGATACCGATAAAATCCTGCGGCAATTCGTCAAGCCACACGGCGCGCTGCCGAAGATGCGATGGCAGGGTCGCGACGGCGCGCTGCTGCCGCTCGCGCAAATCTGCGCTGACTTCCAGCAGCAAATATTTGTCCGGTAAGGTGCCGCGCGCATCGAGCGCCCGCAGAATGTCGATGGCTAGTTTGCCCGAGCCGGGCCCCAGTTCCAGTACGTCGCCACCGGTTTCACACAGCACTTCGGCGATGCTCTGCGCGAGGCATTGGCCGAACATTGATGAGATTTCCGGTGCGGTGACAAAATCGCCGTCCGCGCCGAATTTGCGCGCGCCTGCCGCGTAGTAGCCCAGGCCCGGCGTATACAGCGCAAGTTCCATGAAGCGCGCGAACGAAACCCAGCCGTTTGCTTTCGCGATTTCTGCACGCAACATCGCCGCACAGGCTTCGGTGTGCAGGAGCGCATCGCCCGTCGGCGCGGGCAGGCGATGCGATTGGTTGCGTGGCAGTGGCGTGCGCATACGGTAGGCTAAAATTGAAAAAAGGATTATCCCATGACAAAAACCGACCCGAACCCAGAACCCAACCCCGCCATCATCATCACCGGTGCCGCCAAGCGCGTCGGTGCTGCCATCGCGCGCACCTTGCACGCAGCGGGTGCTAACGTGATCGTGCATTGCAACCGTTCGCGCGGTGAGGCCGACACGCTGGTGAAAGAGTTGAATGCGGTGCGCGCGAAATCAGCGTCCGTATTGCAGGGAGACCTGCTCGCCTACAACGCGCTGAAAGGCCTGATCGATCAGGCAGCGTCGGTGTTCGGCAAACTCGATGGCCTGGTCAACAACGCTTCAACTTTCTTCGCGACACCGATTGGAAAAATAGATGAGGACAACTGGAGCGAGCTCATCGGCACCAATTTGAAAGCACCCATGTTTTTATCGCAGGCCGCCGTGCCGTATCTGCAAAAAACCAGAGGCAGCATCGTCAATATCGTCGACATTCATTCCGAACGACCGCTGAAAGATTTCGTCGTCTATTCGGCCGCCAAGGCGGGCCTGGCGGGTCTCACGCGCTCGCTTGCACTGGAGCTGGGGCCCAACATTCGCGTGAACGGTGTATCGCCTGGCGCAATCATCTGGCCGGACGACTTGTCGGACTATCCCGCCGCCGAACGCGAGCGCATCGTATTGCAAACGCCGCTGCGGCGTACCGGCTCGCCCGAGGATATTGCCGGCGCGGTGAAATATTTGATGCTGGATGCGCCCTATGTCACCGGGCAAATACTCGCAGTGGATGGTGGTCGCGAACTCGCGTTGTGAAGATTGAACAGCTGAGTTTCAATCGATAGGCTCTAGCACTGGCGAGCCTCTTACGGCACAAATGGCTGGAAATCCGCTACTGTGCTTGTGTTTGGCATTATTATGCGGGGTAGCATCCACTACCGGTAGGCGGTAAAATACGCAGTATGAATGCCACCGCCACCGCCAGCAGCCTCTCGCAAAAACAACAATTCGAGGCCAACAAACTCACCAAGCGCCTGCGCCGTCTGACAGGGCAGGCCATCGCCGATTTCAACATGATCGAGGCGAACGACAAGGTGATGGTGTGCTTGAGCGGCGGCAAGGACAGCTACGGCATGCTCGATGTGCTGATGAAGCTGCGCGAAAAATCGCCCGTGCCGTTTGAATTATTCGCCTTCAATCTCGACCAAAAACATCCCGGCTATCCGGCGCATATTCTTCCCGAATATTTGCAGAGTCTTGACGTTCCCTTCCGGATTGAAGAACAGGACACCTACTCAACCGTGAAGCGCGTGATCCCTGAAGGCAAGACCATGTGCTCGCTGTGCTCCAGGCTCAGACGCGGCGTGATTTATCGCGTTGCGTCCGAA
>JANMPY010000495.1:0-3834 GCA_031370095.1 Betaproteobacteria bacterium | reverse complement strand
TGGCAGTGAAGGCTATGCTCGATGCCATGTCGCACACGCTCGCGAGTGGCGACCGCATCGAGATTCGCGGCTTCGGCAGTTTCGGCCTGAATTACCGCCCACCGCGCACTGGACGCAACCCAAAGACGGGCGAGAAGGTACAGGTGCCGAAGAAGTATGTTCCGCACTTCAAGGCCGGCAAGGAATTGCGCGAGCGTGTCGATTTGATCGATGCCGCCGCCGACGTCGTCAAACCGGGTGAGTAAGGAAATGATTTCAAAAACAGCCAGATGCGGTGACGCATCTGGTTTTTTTTTGCGAAACGATTACCGACCATAATGCGGCGATGAAAGGATGTTGAAACCATGCAAATTCTGATCTGGATCGTACGCATCGTGGTGATTCTATTGATCGTCTGGTTTGCTGCCAGAAACGCCGAGCCGGTGGTGCTTTACGGCTATCTCGATTCGAGCTTCAGGGCACCGCTCGTATTAATTTTGCTCGCGTTTTTTGGCGGCGGACTGCTGTTGGGATTGCTGGCGTCGTTGATGACAATTTTCGGGCTCAAACGCGAGGTGCGAAAACTCAATCGCGCGTTGCAACACAAGGCGCACGAGGCCAGTACCGCGTTGCCACCCGTGTCGGGTAACAGCAACAATGTTTGAGTGGCTGCCGTGGATATTTCTGGCCGCACTCGCCTGCTTCGGCATGGGCTGGCTGGTCGCGCGGATCGACATCAAGCAATTATTGCTGGAGTCGCGTAGTTTGCCGCAGTCCTATTTCAAGGGCTTGAATTTTTTGATGGCCGAGCAGCCGGATAAGGCGATTGAAGCGTTCATCGAAGTCACCAAACAGCAACCCGAAGCGATCGAATTGCAATTTGCTCTCGGACAGCTATTTCGCAAACGTGGCGAAGTGGATCGCGCAATTCGCATTCATCAGAGCCTGTCCGAACGCGCCGATTTGCCCGCCGAGCAACGCACCGCTGCGCTGCTGGATCTGGCGCTCGACTATGAAAAAGCCGGGCTGCTCGAACATGCCGAACGCATTCTTGACGACCTTTCGGCAAAATCGGCGGGCAGCAAAAAACAGCAATTGCAAACGCTCCAGTTGCTGCTTGAAATTCACGTGCAAGAGCGCAATTGGCAGAAGGCAATCGGCGTCGCGCAGCGCATGCAGGCGGGCAGCGATGCGGCGGACGCCTACATCAGGGAAATCGCCAACTACTATTGCGAATCAGCGATCCTCTCGCACCAGCAGGGGTTGCAGAGCGAAGCCGACGCGCATCTTGATGCTGCGTTAGCCGCCAACAAAAAATGCGTGCGCGCCAATCTCATGAAGGGCGAATGGCTCGCCGCCGATGGTCAACACGATAAAGCGATTGCAGTCTGGCGCAGGATTGAGCAGCAAAACCCCGCGTATCTCGGTTTGATGGCAGATCAAATACTGGTCAGTTTCGAGGCCATCGGCAAAACCGGGCAGGGCCTCAGCGAATTGCGTGCCTTGCAGCAACAGCATCCCGCGCTGGATATGTTCAACGCGATTTTTCAAGCGACGATGAAAAGCGAAGGCGCTGCGGCTGCCTATAATCTGGTCAAGGCAGATCTGCGGCAAAATCCTACCCTGGTCAGGCTGGATCGGCTGCTGGAGGCGGAATTGCTGGCGGCACCTGAAGAAAAAAAGGCCGATCTTAAAGTGCTGAAAGACGTTGTACATACGCATTCGAGTCGTCTCGCGGTTTATCTGTGCGCCAATTGCGGCTTCAAGGCCAAACAGTTTTACTGGCAGTGTCCGGCGTGCGCAGGCTGGGAGACCTTCCCGCCGCGCAGGACGGCCGAATACGACACGTCAGATCGCCATCTGGCGCGACTGCAAACGGAAGGTTGATGTTCAATGGTTAAGAAGCCGATCATCGTGGTGCTCGATTTTCCCGACGCAAAATCGGCGCTGGCGTTGGCCGTATGCCTTGATCCTGCGATCTGTCGAGTCAAGGTCGGCAAGGAGCTGCATACCGCTGCGGGGCCGCAGGTAATTGATGACCTGATGCTTCGCGGCTTCGAGGTATTTCTCGATCTCAAGTTTCACGACATTCCCAATACCGTCGCCAGCGCCTGTCGCGTTGCCGCGTCACAAGGCGTGTGGATGATGAACGTTCACGCGAGCGGCGGCAGTCGCATGATGCTGGCTGCGCGCGAGGCCCTCGATTTTGCGCAAGTCAAACCGCTGCTGATCGGCGTGACGGTACTCACGAGTTTGTCGGACGCTGACATGGTCGACATTGGTTTTAGCGGTACCGCTCGCGACAACGTGATGCGCCTCGCAACGTTAACGAAGGCCTGCGGGCTCGACGGTGTGGTGTGTTCTGCCGCAGAGGCAACCAGCCTGAGAGCCGCTCTGGGAGCGGAGTTCCGGCTTGTCACACCGGGGATTCGCCTCGCGGATGACGCCAAGGGCGATCAGCAACGCGTGGTGACGCCGACCGATGCGATCGAGTTGGGGGCAGACTATCTCGTGATCGGTCGCAGCATCACGCACGCTAAAGATCCGGTTGCCACGTTAGACTTCATCCATCAGCAAGTCATGGCCTTGTCATCTTCATCATCGACTGCGTAGCTTATTTTTTTCGCACACCAAAACTAACATATGAAAATCACTGTCATCGGTACCGGTTACGTAGGCCTCGTTAGCGGCGCGTGCTTAGCCGATGTAGGCAATCAGGTTTTGTGCATGGACATTGACGCGAAAAAAATCGCAACGTTGAAATCCGGCAGCATCCCGATTTTCGAGCCGGGTCTGAAAGAAATGGTCGCGAGCAACGTCGCCGCTGGGCGTTTGCACTTTACGACTGATGTGGCCGAGGGCGTTGCGTTCGGTGACATTCAAATCATTGCAGTCGGCACGCCGCCAGGCGAAGATGGCTCGGCCGATTTGCAATACGTCGTTGCCGCCGCGCGCAACGTGGGCAGACTGATGATCACGCCTAAAATCGTCATGGATAAATCGACCGTTCCGGTTGGCACAGCAGACAAAGTGCGCGCAGCGATTGCAGAAGAATTGAAAACGCGCAATGCTGATGTGAAATTTTCGGTCGTATCGAATCCGGAATTTCTAAAAGAGGGCGCAGCCGTTGAAGATTTCATGCGACCTGATCGCATCGTCATCGGTGCCGATAACGACGATGCGATTGAAGCGATGCGGAAGCTCTACGCGCCGTTCCAGCGCAATCACGATCGCATCATGGTGATGGATGTGCGTTCGGCCGAGTTGACCAAGTACGCGGCAAACGCAATGCTGGCGACGCGCATTTCTTTTATGAATGAATTGGCAATCCTGGCTGAACTGCTTGGCGCAGATATTGAATCGGTGCGCAAAGGCATGGGATCGGATCCACGCATCGGTTACCACTTTTTGTATCCCGGCATCGGTTACGGTGGCTCCTGTTTCCCGAAGGACGTGCAAGCGTTGCAACGCACTGCCACTGCCGCAGGAATGAATCTGAAACTGCTCGATGCGGTGGAGCGTGTGAACTACGCGCAAAAGCATGTGCTGACACAAAAGATCGTCAAGCGCTTCGGCGAAGATTTGTCCGGCAAAACCATCGCGATCTGGGGTCTCGCATTCAAGCCCAATACCGACGACATGCGCGAAGCACCGAGTCTGGTGTTGATCGAGGATTTGGTGAAGCGCGGCGCGAAGATTGTTGCCTTCGATCCGGTTGCGCTTGCTGAGGCGAAGCATCTGCTGGGCGACAACCCAAATGTGAAATTGGCAAGCAGTGCGATGGAAGCGTTGGATGGTGTCGATGCGCTCGCCATCGTGACCGAGTGGAAAACATTTCGCGCGCCGGATTTCGCG
>JANMPY010000490.1:0-4963 GCA_031370095.1 Betaproteobacteria bacterium | reverse complement strand
CGTCGAAAATCGATACAGTTGCAGGAGAAAATAATGGCCGATTTATTTGAAAACCCGATGGGCACCGACGGCTTTGAATTCGTCGAATACACCGCGCCCGACACCGAAGCCTTGGGACGTTTATTCGAAGGCATGGGCTTTGCCGCCGTGGCACGGCATCGCAGCAAGCGCGTGACGCTCTACAAACAGGGCGGGATCAACTTTCTGGTGAACGCCGAGCCGGACAGCTTTGCGCAGTCGTTCGCGCGTGTTCACGGGCCTTCCGCCTGCGCATTCGGCATCCGCGTGAAAGATGCTGCTGCCGCGTTCAAGCGCGCGGTGTCGCTCGGTGCAAAAGCTTACGATGGCCCGGTCGGGCCGATGGAATTGAACATTCCCGCCATTCAGGGCATCGGCGGCTCACTTTTATATCTCATCGACCGTTATGGACCGCGCACCATTTATGACGTTGATTTTGTGCCGGTGGCAGGCGTTGACCCCGATCCGAAAGGTGTCGGCCTGCAATATGTCGATCACCTCACGCACAACGTCTACATCGGCCGCATGGATACGTGGGCCGAGTTCTACGCGAAGCTATTCAATTTCCGCGAAATCCGCTATTTCGATATCAAGGGCAAAAAAACCGGTCTCACTTCGCGCGCGCTCACCAGTCCCTGCGGAAAAATTCGCATTCCGATCAACGAGCCATCGGATCAGAAATCGCAGATTCAGGAATATCTGGATGCGTATAACGGCGAGGGCATTCAACATATCGCGCTGGCTTGCAGCAATATTTACGAAACGGTGGAAGCGCTGCGCGCGAAGGGCGTGAAATTCCTCGACACGCCGGACGCCTATTACGCATCGGTCAATAAACGCGTGGCAAACCACGGTGAAGATTTGCCACGTTTGCAAAAAAACAAAATTCTGATCGACGGCGAAGGTCTCGACAAAGAATCGAAAGAAGACAAACTGCTGCAAATTTTTACCGACACCGTGATCGGGCCGATTTTTTTCGAAATCATCCAGCGCAAAGGCAACGAAGGCTTCGGCGAAGGAAATTTCCGTGCGCTGTTTGAAGCGATCGAGGCCGACCAGATTGCGCGCGGGGTGCTTTGAACATGGCTGACACCAAATATCAATCCGGCTTCGGCAACCAGCACGCGACCGAAGCGCTTGCCGGCGCGCTGCCGCAAGGGCAAAACTCACCGCAGCGGGTCGCGTTTGGTTTGTACGCCGAACAGGTTTCGGGCAGTGCATTCACCGCACCGCGCGCGGAAAATTTGCGCTCGTGGCAATACCGGCTGCGACCGTCAGCGCAGCATTTGCCATATCGCGCGATCAGCCACAACTTGTTGCGCACCGCACCTTGCCATGAATCACAGACTTCACCAAATCGCTTGCGCTGGAATCCCTTACCCGCGCAGAAAGACAGCGACTTCCTCGACGGCCTTGTCACTATCGCCACCAATGGCGATGCGCGCTTGCAACGCGGCATCGGCGTGCATCTTTATGCTGCGACCCGTTCGATGACGCGTGTGTTCTACAACGCCGATGGCGAATTGCTGATCGTGCCGCAGACGGGCATGCTCACGCTCAAAACCGAATTTGGCATACTCGAAGTGGCGCCCGGCGAGATTGCCGTGATTCCACGCGGCGTGAAATTTCGCGTCGAGATTACTAAAGCCGCGCGCGGATATGTTTGCGAAAATTACGGCGCGCCGTTGCGCCTGCCGGAGCTGGGGCCGATCGGTGCGAATGGCCTTGCGAATGCGCGCGACTTTTTGTACCCGGTGGCGTGGTTTGAAGATGTCGCGAAAATGTCCGAAGTCGTCGCGAAATTCGGCGGCAAGCTGTGGACGTGTGAATATGATCACTCGCCGCTGAACGTCGTCGCGTGGCACGGCAACTATGCGCCGTACAAATACGATCTGGCGCGCTTCAATACCATCAACACCGTGAGCTTCGATCATCCGGATCCGTCGATCTTCACCGTGCTCACGTCGCCGTCGGAAACTGTCGGCACCGCCAATATCGATTTCGTAATCTTCCCGCCGCGCTGGATGGTGGCTGAGAATACGTTTCGACCGCCGTGGTTTCATCGCAATTGCATGAGCGAATATATGGGGTTGATTCATGGTGCGTACGACGCCAAAGCGACAGGTTTCTTGCCCGGTGGCGGCTCGTTGCACAATACCTTCTCCGCGCACGGGCCAGACAAAGCCACGTTCGACAAAGCCTCCACTGCAGAATTGAAACCGCACAAAATCGACAATACCTTAGCCTTCATGTTCGAGAGCCGCTATGTGTTTGAGCCGACGGCGTTTGCGATGAGTACGCCTGCGTTACAGAAAGACTACGATACGTCGTGGAGCGGCTTTGGCAGCGCAATAATTAAATAACCGGAATCTGAATATGAAACTCGCCTCCCTGAAAGGCCCCACTGCCGACGGTACGCTGTTACTCGTCGATGAAAATCTGGCGCACGCAGTCGCCGTCACCGACATCGCGCCAACCATGCAATACGCGCTCGAACACTGGCACGCGGTGGAACGCGAGTTGCTCAACGAATTTGAAGCGATCAACTGCGGCACTGACCGGCCCATCATTGAGTTCCAACAAGCGCTGCGCGAAGGCAAAGTGGCAGCGCCGCTGCCGCGCACGCATCAATGGCTTGATGGTTCGGCATACCTTTCGCACGTCGAGCGGGTGAGGCGCGCGCGCAACGACACGGTGCCGGAAAGTTTTTATACCAATCCCCTGATGTATCTGGGTGGAGGCGATTGCATGCTTGGGCCCCGCGACGATATCGAGGTTCTTTCCGAGGACTGGGGCGTGGACCTGGAAGGTGAAGTTGGCGTCATTATTGGTGACGTGAAAATGGGCGCAACGCCCGCCGAATGCGCTGACGCAGTGCGGCTGGTGGTGTTGATCAACGATATTTCTTATCGCAAATTAATTCCTGCCGAGCTCGCCAAAGGGTTCGGTTTTGTCAATGGCAAGGGCCTCAATGCGCTCTCGCCGGTCGCCGTCACCCCTGACGAATTGGGTGGCGCATGGAGCGACGAGAAAGGTGCGGGCAAGCTCGATTACCGTCTCGTTTGCCACGTACGCGGCGAATGGTTCGGTAATCCCAACGCGGCAGACGACATGACATTTTCGCTCTACGATTTAATATCTCACGCCGCCAAAACACGACCGTTAAAGGCAGGCACGCTGATTGGCTCGGGCACTGTTTCAAACCATGACAAGACCACCGGCTTTGCCTGCATCATGGAAAAGCGTCTCGTCGAACAAGTCGAGCTTGGTGCGGCGAAAGAAGAATTTCTCAGGTTCGGCGACGACATTGAAATCGACATGTTCGACCATCATGGTGAGACGATTTTTGGCGCGATCAAGAATAAAGTTGTGAAGGCAGGGCAATGACAGTGCAGTCGTCTCGACGCGACAACAATCGTATGGCGGCGCAATAATGGCCGGCCAAACCGATCACGCGCTACGTGGCGACTATTCGCAAATGCGCGCGGACTACACGGTGCTACAGGATTATTCGCGCTATACCGCCGCCGAGCAGGATTTGTGGAAGCGCCTCTACGCGCGCCAGTCGGCGCTGGTGCCCCGGTACGCGTGCGATGAGTTCATCGACATTTTGGGTGCGCTTAATTTCGGCGCGGGCATTCCACATTTTGACGAGATCAACGCGATGCTTTTTCCCGCCACGCGCTGGACGCTCGTCGCGGTGCCTGGCTTGATTCCGGACGATGTTTTTTTCACGCATCTGGCCAATCGACGCTTCCCGGTTTCGGTGTGGCTGCGGTCACCGGAAGAATTCGATTACATCGTCGAGCCGGATATTTTTCACGATTTTTTTGGCCACGTGCCGTTGTTGTTCAATCATTTTTTTGCCGATTATCTTGAAGCCTACGGCAAAGGCGGCGTCAAAGCGAAGGGTCTGGATGCGCTCGATTATCTGGCGCGACTGTATTGGTACACGGTGGAGTTCGGCTTGATTCGCACCGCGAAAGGTTTGCGTAGCTACGGCGCCGGTACACTTTCGTCGGCGGGTGAATTGCCATATTGCGTTCAGAGCGAGAAGCCGAATCGCATTAAATTTGCGTTGCTGCGGGTGATGCAATCGAAATACAAGATCGATACGTTTCAGGAAACGTATTTTGTCATCGACAGTTTTCAGGAATTGTTCGACGCGACCGCGCCTGATTTCACGCCGCATTATGTGCAGCTAAAGCAGCGGCCGGACATCGCGGCGAATGCGTTGGTGCCAGACGACAAGTTGATTAAAGTCTAGCACTGGTGCGGATACTGGCATCTTTTCGCTCCAGAAGCCGCGCCAGTTCTTGTGTTTGACTTGGTGTTTTTAACAATCCAGCCCATGCCTGAATTTTCCGCCGATACTGGATTGTGGGGTCTCACACTCGCCGCGTTTCTTTCCGCGACGCTGTTGCCAGGCAATTCTGAAATCGTGTTGGTCGCGCTGCTCGCGAAATTTCCCGCGCTGTTTTGGCAAAGCATCATCGTCGCCACCATCGGTAACACACTCGGCGGGCTGACCTCGTACGCCATCGGCAGAATATTTTCCGGTAAGGTCGAGAGCCGCGCCATCGCGTGGCTGCGTCGCTACGGCGAATGGACTTTGCTGTTGTCGTGGGTGCCGCTGATTGGCGATGCGATGTGCGTGGCGGCGGGTTGGCTACGCGTCAATCCTTGGCTGGCGCTGCTGATGATGGCCATCGGAAAATTCGCACGCTATCTGGCGGTTGCAGCGGGTTGGGCGTGGTTTGCGGCGTAATGTCGTCGCGCAAAATTTACACTGCGACACGCGCTACTTCACAACCACCCAATGCAAGTCGGGAAGATTATTCGGTCGATGCAGCACGACCACATTTTTCCGTGACGCCCACGGAATCACCTGCCGGTGGAGCGGGATCACGTGTATTTCATCCTGCATGAGTTTGGTGGCGCTGTT
>JANMPY010000466.1:0-2575 GCA_031370095.1 Betaproteobacteria bacterium | reverse complement strand
GATGTAGTCTTTCGTTGGGTCTTCCGGGTACCTGAACACCATGACATCGCCGCGCTTGGGTAATCCGACATCTACGATTTTTTTGTTGATCACGGGTAATCGAATGCCGTAACTGAATTTATTGACCAAAATAAAATCGCCAACGACCAGCGTCGGTACCATCGACTCAGACGGAATCTTGAAAGGCTCGTACAAAAAAGAACGAAGTACAAACACAATCAAAATGACCGGGAAAAAACTCCGGGCCATCTCCACCACAACGGGTTCGGTCGCGTTATTGGCGCGCGCTTTTTTTAGCACGAGTTTATCTACCAGCCAGACGATACCCGTGAGCACGGTTGCCAGAAGTAACACTGCGGGAAAACCCATCACCTCTTTGAGCGTGAGCATGCCCATGATGGCGATAAAAAATACCGGCCAGGCGATTTCGAGCCAGGCATGAATGGGATGCTGCGCTTGACCCCCGTCTGCCGCTGCGGAAGGCACACCCTTCGTGCGCCCCACAAAAAAGCTTGCGAGGATCACCAGGCCACTTAACCCAAGCGCAATCCAGCCAATCATTTCCCAATTCATCGTATCGCGTCTTTCTGTTAAATTTTCGCTGTATCCAAGGCCTGATTATGCAATTGCAAAAGCGGCAACGCTGCGTCGATGCGACGGCTGGCGATCCAGCCGGATCAAGCGCCGGATTGGGCTATTTTCCATCGACCTGCAGGATCGCCAGAAATGCCTCTTGCGGAATCTCCACATTACCAACCTGCTTCATGCGTTTTTTGCCGGCCTTCTGCTTTTCGAGCAACTTCCGCTTCCTCGAAATATCGCCGCCGTAACATTTGGCGATTACGTTTTTGCGCAGCGCCTTGATGTTTTCGCGCGCAATGATATTTGCGCCAATCGCTGCCTGCACCGCGACATCGAACATCTGGCGCGGAATCAATTCGCGCATTTTGCTGGCGAGTTCGCGACCACGGTATTGGCTGTTAGCCCGATGGACGATCAGCGACAACGCATCCACCTTATCGCCGTTGATCAGTATGTCGAGTTTGACAAGATCGGAAGTTCGATATTCTTTGAAATCGTAATCAAGCGAAGCATAACCGCGCGAAACGGATTTCAGCTTGTCAAAAAAATCCATCACCACTTCGTTCATCGGCATTTCATATTTAAGGATTACCTGTCTGCCGTGATACTCCATATCGATTTGCACGCCGCGTTTCTGGTTGCACAGAATGATCACGGAGCCGACGTATTCCTGCGGCATCAGCATGGTCGCGATGATCATCGGCTCGCGGATTTCTTCAATCTTTGCCAAATCCGGCAAGCGCGATGGATTTTCAATTTCCATCACCGTGCCGTCGCGCAGCTTGATCTGGTAGATTACGGTCGGTGCCGTGGTGATCAGATCCATGTTGTACTCGCGCTCGAGGCGTTCCTGGACGATTTCCATGTGCAGCAGGCCAAGGAAGCCGCAGCGGAAACCGAATCCCAACGCCTGTGAAGTTTCCGGCTCGAAGCGCAACGAAGAATCGTTCAATTGCAATTTAGTCAGCGCGTCGCGCAGGGCATCGTACTGATTCGACTCAATCGGATAGAGGCCGGCAAACACTTGTGGCTTGATTTCCTTGAAGCCTGGTAGTGCAGCTTTTGCCGGATTTTCCACCAGCGTAACGGTGTCACCGACCTTGGCATTCTTCAACTCTTTGATACCGGCGATGATGAATCCGACACCACCGGCTGAAAGCATTGGCCGCGATTGCGAGCGCGGCGTAAACACACCGACTTGCTCAACCAAATGCTGCGCACCCGAGGCCATCAATAAAATCTTGTCTTTGGGACGCAACATGCCATCCACCACCCGCACCAGCATCACAACGCCAACATAATTATCGAACCAGGAATCGATGATCAGCGCCTTGAGCGGATTCGATACCGATCCTTTCGGCGGTGGCACTTTGGCGATAACAATTTCGATCACTTCTTCGATGCCAATGCCGGTCTTGGCGCTGCATTGCACTGCGTCCTCTGCATAGATGCCGATGATGTCTTCGATTTCAGCGATCACGCGAGCGGGATCGGCGCTGGGCAGATCGATCTTGTTAAGCACCGGTATCACTTCCACGCCCAAATCGGTGGCCGTATAACAATTCGCCACCGTTTGCGCTTCCACGCCTTGCGAAGCGTCCACCACCAGTAGCGCACCTTCACACGCAGAAAGGGAGCGCGAAACTTCATACGAAAAATCGACGTGGCCGGGCGTGTCGATCAGGTTTAGCTCGTATGTCAAGCCATCGCGCGCTTTGTAGGTGAGCGCCGCGGTCTGCGCTTTAATGGTGATGCCGCGCTCGCGCTCGAGATCCATCGAGTCGAGTACCTGGGATTCCATCTCGCGCGAGGAGAGTCCTCCACAGCGCTCGATAATGCGATCTGCCAGCGTTGATTTGCCGTGATCGATATGCGCGATGATGGAGAAATTTCGTATTAAATTCATAATGTTGAGGTGTCCAACAACAAATAAGGGCACACAAGGGTGCCCTTATTTGTTGGAAGCTCGCATTCTACCTCAAAAGCACAGCTG
>JANMPY010000465.1:0-3602 GCA_031370095.1 Betaproteobacteria bacterium | reverse complement strand
GTCGCCTCATCATCGCCGACTATCGTCACGGTTTACTCGCGCTGGATGTAGACGCACGACGCATTTCGCCGTTGATCACGCACTATATTTCGCAGCGTTTCCAAGGTGTGAATGACCTCACGTTTGCGAAGAATGGCGACCTCTACTTCACCGATCAGAAACAGAGTGAATTGCACGATGCGAATGGCTGCGTGTACCGTCTGAAAGCCGACGGCGCGCTGCAACAACTCATGAACAATGTGCCGAGCCCGAATGGTTTGGTTTTAAGTGTCGACGAGAATTTTTTGTTCGTGGCCGTCACGCGTGACAACGCGATTTGGCGTGTGCCGCTGGTTGAAGGCGGTGTCTCGAAAGTCGGCAAATTCATTCAACTTTCCGGCGGCACGGGGCCTGATGGCATCACGATTGATGATGACGGCAATCTCTACGTCGCGCACATCGGCCTCGGTTGCGTGTGGCAATTCGACAAGCGCGGCGAGCCGAAGTACCGCATCGATTCTTCGCGCGGCGACTGGACAACCAATGTGGCGATACATCCTGAGCGACCGAATGAGTTGTTCATCACCGAGTCGCAGACGGGAACGATTCTTAAGGTGACGTTGCCGTTGTATTGAAACACTAGCATTGGCGAGGGTCGTGGCGCGATAATGGCCCGACAACCTCGCCAATGCTATATACGATTATGTAGCCCGGATGAAGCGAAGCGCAATCCGGGAAACCCGGTGAATCCGGCACAACCCCGGATTATGCTTCGCTTCATCCAGGCTACATGTTGCGCAACGCGCAGATTTGAAAACTGCCATGACAGAAAAACCCACTCTCCCCGAAGGCGCGTTCGACAACTTCCGCGATGAAATGAGCTACGGGGATTACCTCGGCCTGGATCTTTTGCTCTCGGCGCAAAAGCCGCGCTCAAAAGAACACAACGAGTTGCTCTTCATCATCCAGCATCAAACCACAGAGCTGTGGATGAAGTTGATGCTGCATGAATTGCTGGCTGCGCGCGAACAAATCCGTTCAGGCGATTTGCCTCCTGCATTCAAAATGCTCGCCCGCGTCTCGCGCATCATGAACAATTTGATTCAGGCGTGGGACATTCTCGCCACACTCACACCGACCGAATATTCCGCCTTTCGCGACAGCCTCGGCAAATCCTCCGGCTTCCAGTCCCATCAATACCGCGCGCTGGAATTTGTATTCGGCAACAAGAATCCTGCGCTCTTGAAACCGTTCGAGCATCGCAGTGAAATTCACGCCATGCTCTCTGGCTTGCTCAATTCTCCGTCGCTGTATGACGAAGCGAATCTGCTGTTGTCGCGGCGCGGGTTTGTGCTTGATAGGAACGCAACGAATCGCGACTGGTCGCTCGCCTACACCGAGAACGCCTCGACGATGGCTGCCTGGCGCGCGGTGTACGCGAATCCGAAACAGCACTGGGATTTGTACGAACTCGCAGAAAAGCTCGTTGATCTTGAGGATTATTTTCGGCAGTGGCGACATCGACACGTAACGACTGTACAGCGCGTGATCGGCTTCAAGCGCGGCACCGGTGGAACCGCGGGTGTTGGCTATTTGCGTGCGATGCTCGATGTGCGGCTGTTTCCGGAGTTGTGGGATTTGCGGACGGAACTTTAGATGTGCTTAATCGCTTTTGCATGGAACGCGCATCCTGAATATCGATTACTCGTTGCCGCCAACCGCGACGAATGGCACGACCGCCCTGCCGCTCCCGCCGCATGGTGGAATGATCATCCGCAAATTCTTGCCGGCCGTGATCTGAAGGCGGGCGGCACCTGGATGGGCGTGACGCGAGGCGGTCGATTCGCGGCAGTCACTAATTTTCGCGATCCGGGTGACAGGAAATCGACGGCGCGTTCGCGTGGTGAATTGGTAACGGCGTTTCTGCTTGGCGCTGAAACACCGGCGGCTTTTTTAACGGCAACTAAAAAGGTCGCGTTTGATTACAACGGTTTCAATCTCGTTGTCGGCGATGGATATTCACTCGCGTATTTCGGCAGCTCCGACGGTGAAATTGAAATTCTTGCACCCGGTGTTTACGCGCTGAGCAACCACACGCTTAATGAGCCTTGGCCCAAAGTTACTATGGCAAGAGCGTCTCTGGGAGCGGCTCTTAAGGCAGAAGTGTCTGTAGACGCCCGTCAAATGGCGATCTACGCATTATTATCGAAAGACGCGGTTGCGCCTGATGATGCGTTGCCAAATACTGGTGTTGGCATTGAATGGGAGCGGATGTTGTCGCCGGCGTTGATCGTGAGCGGAAAATATGGGACGCGGGCGTCGACGATTTTGTCGATTGCAAATAACAATGCGGTGTCGTTCGATGAGCACACGCGGGCGATTGATGGCAGCGTGAGTCACGTTGCGAAATTTGATTTTGAATTGCGCAGCAACTAGTGTCGTGACTCTAGGGCAGCGGCTTCCCGCCCGACCCCACCGCCGCACGGCCCAGACGATCATTCACCGCTTCCCACGCCGCGGTCATCGGCGGCGCCTCCACCAGAATCACCGTGGTCTGCGCCGCATCGAGTGTGCGCAGGTGCGCATACATGTCGCGCGCATAGCTGGCGGGGTCGCGATCTGCGGTAATCCATATCAACGGTCGCGCTTGTTTTACGCCCACACCCGGCGGGCTTGGCGCGGCACCGCGCGGCGCGCTGAAAGCCAGTACCGCAACGCGCCTGGCGTTGGCGAGATGCTGATCGGCTTCATCCTGAAGCATCTTTCTTTTCAATAATCGCAGCGGCGTTTTCGGCGCGTAGTGCGCAACGAGACTGCCGGATACGCGCGGCGTTTTGATCGACGATGACGGTACGTCGTTGGCATTCAGCGGCATTTCGCCAATGACTTTCGCAATCATTTCGGCAGTCACTGCACCGGGACGCAGCAGCACCGGATGCTTCAGCGATTTCATGCGCGAGAGATCAAGTATGGTCGATTCGATGCCGACTACGCATGCGCCACCATCGAGAATCATCAAGCCATCACCGAACTCAGTGCGAACATGCCCGGCCGTCGTTGGGGAAATATGTCCAAACTTATTGGCGGAAGGCGCGGCGATAATGCCGCTGCCAGTTAAAGCAAACTCAACCAGCAATTGTTGCGCCAGCGGATGCGCGGGGCAGCGCAGCCCTACAGTCTCTTGTCCACCGGTAACAGCCATCGGGATGCGCGCAGATTTTTTTACAATTATTGTGAGCGGGCCCGGCCAAAAAGCTTCAGTGAGTTTTTTTGCGATACGCGGAATTTCCACCGCCCAGGTTTCCAGCTTGGCGCCTTTGGGTACATGAACGATCAGGGGATGATTCGCAGGCCGTCCTTTGGCGGCAAATATTTTTGCCACTGCGGTTTCATTGGCCGCATCCGCACCGAGCCCATAAACGGTCTCGGTGGGAAGGGCGACGAGATCGCCGTTCTTCAGAGCTTCAACGGCGGAGAGAATTTCTTTTGGTAACGCAGCATGCGGCATAGCGCTATTTTGCCCGAAGTGTGGACTGATAAAATAACGCCATGCCTGAAATCGATAAATCAGCTTTCCGTATTTCTGTTGCACCCATGATGGATTGGACGGATCGACACTGCCG
>JANMPY010000458.1:0-6128 GCA_031370095.1 Betaproteobacteria bacterium | reverse complement strand
CTTGGGATCGCGCCGGTCTTTGTGTTTCATCGCCAGCGTGATCGCCTGACCGTTGACGTTCTGGATCGTCGCCACGTTCATCGGCAGCGCGTTGGAGCCAGCACCAAGCGACATCGCCAGCGGCATCGGTGCCAGCATGTGTGAGGCGTCGTATTCCTTGTTGACGACCTTGTCGCGGATCAGTGCCCAACCTGCGGTTTTGACCACCGACACATTGAGCCCCTGCTTCTCATAGAAGCCCAGTGGATGCGCCATGATGAGTGGTGTGGCGCAGGTGATCGGGATAAAGCCGATTTTCAAATCCTTTTTTTCCAGCGGCGCTTTGTCTTGTGCCATCGCGGTCAACGCGCCTAACGGGAACAAACTCGCAATTGCGCCAAGCGCTGTCGAGGATCCCACACTCTTGATGAATTGACGACGCTCGATGTCATTGGGAAATAATGCGGACAGGATGCCACCTTGAATCGAGCGGTTGAGCAGTTGCTCTTCGCTGGGTGCGCTTGCATCGTGCTCCGTCTGCGAAGCGTGTTGCCCGCAGCCGCAGCCACGGAAAGTGGACGCAGCGTTGAATGGGTCGTTCTGGAATATGGACATGCGCGTTTCCCGTGTTGGTGTGGACGCATGCAATTTGCAAGTTGTGTGCCAAGCCGTTTTAACAGACTTCACAGAGGTAAAAACGCCTCACGCACCGGATGAGGTCGCGTCGCCGCACGATTTTGGTGCTGCAAAAAACATTGCGCACCATTTCAGCACCGGGGCGAAATTATTTCGCGACTGCGTCCAACGAGACAATCGTCCCCGCAATATGCGCGGGCGAATCGCATAGTCGATCTGCATGCGCCAATTCCTCGGCGCTGCCATAGCCATACGTGACGCCGATTGACCGGCAGCCATTGACACGTGCCGCATCGATATCGTGATGGCGGTCGCCGATCATGACCGCACTGCTTGGATCGATATTCTCACGCTCCAGCAGATATGCAAGCAAGTCGCCTTTGTGTTGACGCGTGCCGTCGAGCTCACTACCGTAGATGCCGTCGAATGGTGTCGCGATATTGAAATACGCGAGGATACGACGCGCGTAAACATGCGGCTTGGCCGTGGCGAGCAGCAATCGATAATTCCGCATTTTCAAATCGGCCAACATTTCCGGAACACCGTTGTAAACGATGTTTTCGAACAGGCCAGTTTCCGCGAAACGTTCGCGGTACAACACCATCGCCAGTTCGATTAAAACTGTGTCGTTTGTTTTCAACAGCGTTGCGAATGAACCCCGCAGTGGTGGGCCAATGGCAAAGTGGAGATCGTTTGGCGATGGTGCAGCCACGTCGAGGCGCGTTAGTGCGTAGGCAATGCAATTGGTAATGCCTGTCGCCGGATCGGTCAGTGTCCCGTCGAGATCGAGCAAAACAGTCGTGATCAATGCTTGTGACCGCCCGCGTTATCTTCTTTGGCGATTGCATCGAGCGTGACGATGATCGGCTTTTTTGCCTCGTCTTCAAACGTAAGGGTCAAAGGCACCTTGTCGCCTTTGTTGATCGGCTTTTTCACTTTCATGAGCATCACGTGCATGCCACCGGGTGAGAGTTTGACAAGTTTGTCGGCGGGAACAATGACAGCATCCAGTGCTTTCATTTCCATCACACCATCGTTCATTTTCATTTCGTGAATTTCAACCATGCCAGCGACGGGCGATTCGGCTTTGACGAGCTTTAGCGGTGTCGCAGATTTGATGTTCATGTAAGCCGCCGAAACGCTGCCGCCGGGAATGGTGGTTTTCACCCACGCTTCGGTGATGACTGGCGCTGTTGCATTTTTTTCTGCTCGCTGTGCTGAAGACGCGGCGGCAAAAATAATCGCAAACGAAACGACCGCAAGTTGCATGGCAAATTTTGTTCGTGAAATAAATCTCATCAATTTCTCTCTATTAAAATATCAACTTGCAAGTAGCTGGCAGCACGGCGCGCATCTTCCAGTACGCCTTTCGACTGCGTCTCAAACGGCACAGTTCCCAACAGCGGCGCATTAATCATGCGCTTTAACGTGGCGAGATTTTCATCGAAGGCCAGCATTGCCACGCCTGCAACTGGCGTATTGGCGACCCAGCCGACAAGCGTCAAGCCACGCGCACGAATCGCCTCAACGGTGAGCAACGCGTGGTTGAGCACGCCAAGACGCATACCGACCACGAGAATCACCTCGAGCGACAACGCCACAGGAATTTCCGCCATCGACTGGCTCGCCGACAAGGGCACCAGAAAACCGCCAGCACCTTCAACCAACACCGTATCAGCGTCTGCTCTCAGTCGCTCAAACGCTGCGCGAATGACGTGCATCTCGATCAACACGTTCTCGCGACGTGCGGCGAGATGTGGGGCGATTGGCGCATTAAAACGGTAAGGATTTATGTCACGCAGTGCAGCGTTCGACACTGAGATTTCACGCAGCGCGGCGACGTCCGCATTTATATTGATGCCGTCAATATTTATTGTTCCCGCGGCCACTGGCTTCATCGGCACCGCGCGCAGGCCGCGCGCTTTGAGGGCTTCAATCAGCGCGCAGGTGACAAAAGTCTTGCCGACATCGGTATCGGTACCGGTGATGAAAAAGTTTTTCAAGTCTTGCCAACCATGCGTTTGAATTCGGTAAGGTCGATTGTTTGTTGCCCATCGATGGTTTTGCGCTTGCTGAATTCCGGTTTCCAGGCATGGCCGTAAACGACTTCGTAGGTCGCTGGCAATCGGTCATCGCTGCGAAATTTTTCGTACGCCGCAACCATGCGCGCCCAGCCCGTGCGGCCTGTCAAGCCGGTGCTACGTCCATTGAGGACATTGTGCGCGCCGATACCTTTTAATTCTTTGAGCAACGGTTTTAATTCTGCGTAAGTAAGCGTGACGATTTCCTGATCCATCACCGGGTCGGCAAAGCCAGCACCAACAAGGATATCGCCGATGTCGTGCATATCGACGAAGCGATTGACGTGCGGCTTGTCGTCGACGGCGCGAAAGGCCGCGCGCAGCTCCTTCAATGTATCAGGGCCAAAACTTGTAAACATGAATAGCCCTTGCGGTTTTAGTACTCGCGCGACTTCTTTCGCAACGCGTTCAGGATCGCACCATTGCAAGGTGAGATTCGATATCGCGAGATCGACACTTTCGGCATCGAGCGGCAGTGCCTCGGCATCGGCACACAGCCAGGATTGCGATGGTGCCTGGCCAAGGAGACGTTGCAGCCACGGTGCTGATTTTGACTGCAACCGCGCGCGGTCAAGCATTTTCTCGGCGACATCGAGGCCGACGATGTGCGCATCCGCATAGCGCCGGCGCAGCTTGGCGATTGCGTAGCCGGTGCCACAGCCGATGTCGAGCGCGGTCGCTGGTTGCAGCTTGATGTATTCGAGACGCTCGAACAGACGGTCGGCGATTTCGCGTTGCAGGAAAGCGTTGCCGTCGTAGGTACTGGCCGCATCGCCAAATGATCGGCGTACGGCGGGTTTGGGTGGGAATTCGGTGCGATCAGTGCTCATGCGGCAAGAAAAATATTTAATTCATTTAGAAATGCATCTCGGTGCGAAAGAAACGGCGCGTGCGCGGCGTGGGCCAGCATCACATAGCGCGCGTCCCGCAAGTGACTAGCGAGCCAGCGCCCTGCGGGCTCGGGTGTCAATGCATCGTGGTCGCCCTGCAGTACCAATGTTGGTTGGGAAATATTTTGCAACTGGTCGCGTAAATCGGTGGTCTCCAAAATGGTCAAGCCAGCGTCGAGTGCGGCGGGATCTACACCGCCGCGCGCGGCCAGTGTCTGCTGGAGTTTTGTCATCGTGTCGCGCATGTTCGGCTGGTTTAGCACTTGCAATGCGAGGAAACTCTTGATGGTCGCAGCGTAGTTATTTGAAAGGCGCGCACCGAAATCGGCAAGCACGGCAGGCAACACAGCGTGCGGCCAATTTTTGCGTTGCAGGAAACAAGGTGTCGTCGCTAACAGCACAAGTTTATTGACGCGTTGCGCATAGTGTCGTGCCAATTCCAGCGCGACTTGCCCGCCGAGCGACCAGCCGAGCACGTGCGATTTCGCAGGTATCGCGCGGGCGACCGCATCTACCATAGCGGCAAGCGTGGTGATGCGCGCTGCTTGTGAGCGCCCGTGTCCTGGCAGATCGACGATGTGTAGCGTGTAGCGCTCAGCCAGCGCATCGCGCACGCCATCAAACACCGCGCCATTTAATCCCCAGCCGTGCAACATCGTAAGATTTGGTCCGTGACCAATCACCTCAATTGCCAAGGTCATTTACGCTGGCCAATCAATTCGACATCCAGATCCGTGAGTGCGGTGATGAGATCGAACAAATCGTCGGCCGTGTGGTTAGCCGTGATCGACACGCGCAATCGCGCGGTGCCCGGCGGCACAGTGGGCGGACGAATCGCGGGCACCAACATATGCCGCTCGCGCAAATTTTCAGCAAACGCCATCGTCGTCGCGTTATCGCCAATCAGAATCGGCTGGATCGCAGTTTGCGAAAAAGGCAGCTTCGCGTATTGGAGCTTTAGCGAGTCAGAAAAAAAATCGATCAACATGCGCAGGTGTTTCAAGCGCTCGCGATCCTCAGCCATCACCTCAAGGCTCGCCTGCATCGCGGCGGCAATCGCGGGCGGCGTGGCGGTGGTAAAGATATAGGTGCGCGCGGTTTGCAGAATCCACTCAACAATATCTTCATGCCCCGCCACGAATGCACCATAGCCACCGGCCGCCTTGCCGAGTGTGGCCATGTAAACGATGCGTTCACTTTTAAGATTGAAATGTTCGAGTGCGCCCTTGCCGCGATAACCGAGCACGCCAAAGCCGTGCGCATCGTCGATGACTAGCAGCGCGTCGTATTGCTCGGCGAGCTGTAGTAATTCCGGCAGCGATGCAATATCGCCGTCCATGCTGAATATTGCGTCGGTCACGATCAGCTTGCGTCCCCCGCCTTTGCTATCAGCAAGCAACACGTCGAGTTTGGCGAGATCGCTATGCGGATAGCGCTTGAAATTCGCGCGCGATAGCAACGCGCCGTCGGTGAGACAAGCGTGATTGAGCTTGTCGGCAAATATGGTATCGCCGCGTCCGGCAAGCGCGGTGAGGATGCCGATATTGGCCGCGTAGCCGGACGAAAACAACAGCGCTTTCGGCAGTCCGATGTATTCCGCTAATTTCTCCTCCAGTTCGTGATGCGCGCGCATGTGCCCGGACACCATGTGCGACGCACCGGCACCCAAGCCGTAGCGTTTCAACGCGCGCATCGCGGCCTCCACCACTTTCGGGTGATTGGCCAGCCCCAGATAATCATTGCTCGCGTATGACATGACGCGCTTGCCGTCGACCAGCATCGAAGCATCCTGCGGGCCGTCGATGATGCGGCGTGTGCGTAGTTGGTCGGCTTGAACGAGCTCGGAAAGTTGCTGGGAGAAATCGGATAGGGACATGGGGCTATTTACCGCAGGACACTAGCACTGGCGGGGATCACAGGCGAAAAACGCCTGAAACGCCGCGCCAGTGCTAGAGTTTGTTACAGCGGCGAGACCCCCAAGCGTTCAAACAATGCCCGATCCTTTTCCACATCCGGATTGCCCGTGGTGAGCAATTTTTCCCCGTAGAAAATCGAATTGGCACCTGCTATAAAACACATCGCCTGCGTCGCTTCATTCATTTCTTGCCGGCCGGCCGAGAGGCGGACAAAACTTGACGGCATGGTGATGCGCGCCACCGCGATGGTGCGCACAAACTCGCTCCAGTGCAGCGCCTTTTCGCCATGCAATTTTTCATGCAGCGGCGTGCCTTCGACCTGCACCAGATAATTGATCGGCACCGACTCCGGATGCGGATCGAGGTTGGCCAATTGTGCGATCAGGCCTGCACGTTCGCGACGCGATTCGCCCATGCCGACAATGCCACCGCAGCACACGTTCATACCCGCGCTGCGTACGCGCTCAAGCGTGTCGAGGCGATCCTGATATTGGCGGGTGGTGATGATGTCGCCGTAGACTTCGGGTGCGGTGTCGAGATTGTGGTTGTAGTAGTCCAGCCCGGCGGCCTTCAACGCATGCGCCTGGCTGTCGCTCAACATGCCCAGGGTGGCACAGGTCTCCAGG
>JANMPY010000428.1:0-1731 GCA_031370095.1 Betaproteobacteria bacterium | reverse complement strand
CTCCAAATGACCAAGTAGATGGTCAAATGCTAGCACACCTGCCAGGCAGCAGATTTACTTCCGCGTGTAGGTCACCCGCACCAACAGCGTCCCTTCCCGACTCGCAAACTCTGTCGGTCGCGCTTGCTCGGCCAAGTCGATGCACATCTCCAGTTCGCGCGCATTGAGCCGATAGATGGCGGGAAAGCGTTTACCTTGGCTGGGGCCGTCTTCGCCGACGATGTCGATGTGCGCCGCTTGGGCATCTGGTGCATTGGCGAGCAGCACGATTCTGCCGCGGTCGCTAAGCAGCGCGGCATTGGTCACGGAGCCGATGCGGTATTGGTCGCCGCTGATTTGCAGCTCCATGCCGAGCGGAACGGACAAGCTGTTACCCGCGAATTCGGCACGGCTGACAATCCAGGTGCCACCGAGATTGGTGTCGGGGCTGGCGACGCGTGGGGACTCGCGAACGGGCGGAGAGGCGCAACTGGTCATGAGCGCAAGCAGTGCAATGGCGGCGACACGGATAATTTTTTGCATGTTTTTTTGTGATAATAAAAACGAATGTGCGGTTAGTGAAAAAACAAATACGCCACAAAGATCGCCGCCACCACACCCGCGAAATCGGCCAGCAATCCATAGGTGATCGCATAGCGCGTTTTCTTGATGCCGACCGAGCCGAAGTACAGCGCCACGATGTAGAACGTCGTATCGGCCGAGCCCTGAAAAATACACGCGAGTCTGCCGACAAATGAATCGACGCCGTAGGTTTGCATCGCGTCGATCATCATGGCTCTGGAGCCTGAGCCGCTGATCGGCTTCATCAGCGCGGTCGGCAGGGCGGGCGTGAAATCGGTATTCACGCCGAGCAGTGTGAAAAACCAGGTAAATCCGCTCACCACAAAGCCAAGAATGCCGGAGTTACGCAACACACTGATGGCCACCAGCATGCCGACGAGATAGGGAATGATTTTCAGCGAGGTTTCGATGCCGCCCTTGGCGCCTTCGATGAAAGCATCGTAAACATCGACGCGTTTTCGCAGCGCCGCGATGATAAAGCCGACGATGATGGAAAACAAAATGAGGTTACTGACGACTTTGGAAAAAACTTCAATTTCCGGTTTGGTCATGTAATTGGTGATGTACCAGATCACGCCGACGATGAAGCTGGTGAGCCCGCCCAGCCAGCCGAGAATCACCCGATCAAACATGTTGATGCGCTGCTTGATGGCGACGGCGACCATCGAGACGACGGTGGCAACATACGTCGCAATGAGGGTCGGAATAAAAATGTCTGATGCATCTTTCGCGCCAAGCACCGCGCGCTGCGCCATGATCGACAGCGGGATCAGCGTGAGGCCCGACGTGTGCAGCACCAGAAACATGATTTGTGCGTTACTCGCTTCGTCTTTGCTCGGGTTGAGACTCTGCAGACTCTCCATTGCCTTCAGACCAAACGGCGTGGCGGCATTGTCGAGCCCTAAAAAATTGGCGGAAAAATTCATCACCATGTGGCCCGTGGCAGGATGATCTTTCGGCACTTCCGGGAAAATACGCGAGAAAAACGGCGAGATGATTCGCGCCAATAAATTAATCGCGCCGGCTTTCTCGCCGATGCTCAATATCCCCAGCCACAAGGTCATGATGCCCGCGAGTGGCAATGCAATGTCCATCACCGCGACCTTTGCTGCGGTAAACGTACCGTCGATGATGCGCTTGAACACCTCAACATCGCCGAGGAATAACCAT
>JANMPY010000638.1:0-8213 GCA_031370095.1 Betaproteobacteria bacterium | reverse complement strand
GTTTTTAAACGCACACGACCGATGTCGTTGAGTTGAAACGTCGTCACACTGGTTTCGTGCTCAAGCGTGTTGACGTTAAGCCGGTAATCGATGCCCTCGAACGCGGCGCGCACCGATTGCGTGGTGTGCTTGATCAGGTATTTGCGGTTGGTATCCAGCGGCTGGGTGGAGAGCCAGCTTAAATTGGCGGTGAATTGTCTGGTCACGCGCGGCTGCGCCTCAATTTGGACAATCATGTCGCCGCGCGAAACATCGATCTGCCGATCCAGCACCAGCGTGACGGATTGCGGTGCTGCAGCAGTGCGCAGACTGTCGTTGTGCAGCACGATGTCATGTACATTGGCCTCGATGCCCGACGGCAACACGATGACGCGGTCACCCACCGTTACTTGACCCGATTCGATACGCCCAAGGTAGCCGCGATATTCGCTGTGCTTGCCCATTTTTGTGCGACCGACCAACTGCACCGGAAAGCGCAAATCGCCGCGTGTGCGTTGAGGTGCGTCGCTAGATTCAAGCAGCTCAAGCAGGGTCTTGCCGTGATGCCAATCGAGCCGCGCACCGCGCGAGACGACCATGTCGCCTGCGAGCGCCGACATCGGAATGAAATCAAGCTTTGGTAAATTCAATTGCTTGGCGAACGCAACGAAGTCCGCACGGATGGACTCAAACACTTCGCGCGAATAATCGACCAAATCCATTTTGTTGACCGCCAGCACGACGTGGCGAATTCCCAGCAGCGAGGCGATGACGGCATGCCGCCGCGACTGGGTCTGCAGGCCCTTGCTGGCATCGACCAGAATGATCGACAGATCGGCCGTGCTGGCACCGGTAACCATGTTGCGCGTGTATTGCTCGTGACCCGGCGTGTCGGCGATGATGAAGCGGCGTTTGACGGTCGTGAAATATCGGTACGCCACATCGATGGTGATGCCCTGCTCACGTTCGGCGGAAAGGCCGTCTGTCAACAATGAAAGGTCAACGCCGTTGTCGAATTTGCCACCGCGTCGCGTGGTGGTTTTTTCAATCGCGGTCAGTTGATCCTCGAGGATCGATTTGGTGTCGTAAAGCAGGCGACCGATGAGCGTACTCTTGCCGTCATCGACCGAGCCTGCAGTGGTGAAGCGCAGCGTGTCTGTGTTGGTGGTCATAGCTTTCTCAGTACTCTATTTCGTCGTTCGCGCGAGGGCGGGAATGACAGACTTAGAAGTAGCCCTCCTTCTTCCGCAATTCCATTGATGCATCCGATGTTTGATCATCCATCCGCGTCGCGCCGCGCTCGGTGATGCGCGACACTGCGGTCTCAATCAGGATGGCGGCAATATCGGCGGCAGTCGACAACACCGGGCAGGTACAGGTGATATCGCCTACGGTGCGAAAACGCACGGTTCGCAACACTGGCGTTTCGTTTGCGCGCGGCGGCGTCAACTCGGTTACCGGTGCCAGCAAACCATTGCGTTCCACCACCAGCCGCTCATGCGCGTAATAAATGCTTGGTACGGCCAGATTTTCTCGCGCGATGTATTGCCACACGTCGAGCTCGGTCCAGTTGGAAATCGGGAATGCGCGCAAATGCTCGCCTTTGTGAATGCGCGCGTTGTAGAGATCCCACAATTCCGGGCGCTGATTTTTCGGATCCCACTGACCGAATTCATCGCGGTGCGAGAGGATGCGCTCCTTGGCGCGAGCCTTTTCCTCATCGCGGCGTGCGCCACCAAACAGCGCATCGAATTCAAATTCTTTCACCGCGTCGAGCAGCGTCACCGTTTGATGCACGTTGCGGCTCTCGTCTGCGCGGCGCAGCACCACGCGCCCGGCATCGATGGATGTCTGCACCGAGCGCACTATGAGCCGCTCGTTCAACTCGGCGGCGCGAAAATTACGGAAGTCGATCACTTCCTTGAAATTGTGTTCGGTATCGATATGTAGCAGCGGGAATGGAAAACTATCCGGACGAAAGGCTTTTTCAGCCAGTCGCAGCATGACAATGGAGTCTTTGCCGCCGGAAAACAGCAGCGCGGGATTTCTGGTTTCCGCGACCACTTCGCGCATGATATGGATCGCTTCTGATTCGAGCCAGTCGAGGTGGTCTGATGCAACCGCCTCATGCGCCGATGGCCGGTAAGCCGGTTGATATACGCCACCACTGTTTAACACCGCACTCATGCTGTTACTCCAATTTTTGCTGTTCTGTTCAATCCACTCGTGTCCACGGCTTTCACATGCAGACCGCATTCCTTCTGACCCGTCGCTTGCTCCCACCACCAGCGGCCTGCGCGCGGGTCTTCGTCCGGCTGCACGGCGCGGGTACAAGGCTCGCAGCCGATGGATGGATAGCCACGGTCATGCAAGGTGTTGTAAGGAACGTCATTAGCGCGGATGTATTGCCACACGTCGTCGTTGGTCCAGTCGATGAGTGGATTGAATTTGGTGCAGTTGTGCGTCGCATCGAATTCCGATTCACCCAAGCTTTCGCGCGACGGTGCCTGCTCGCGACGCAGGCCGGTGAGCCAGGATTTTTTTTGCGCCAGCGCACGATTTAGCGGCTCGACTTTGCGGATGGTGCAGCAAGATTTCCTGTTTTCCACGCTGTCATATATCGAATTCAAACCGTTGCGTTTGATGAAGTTTTCAACGACATCATCACGCGGGGTGAACGTCGCCAGGGAAAAGTTATATTTTTTCCTGGCCACCTCAATCAGGAGCAAAGTTTCTTTCGGCAATCGGAGCGTGTCGAGTGTAAAAATCTGGATGCCTCGGAATTCGCGCGAGATGAGATCGGTAAGCACCATGTCTTCGGCGCCAAAGCTGTTGGCGAAGGCTGCAGGTGCAAAATATTTCTCGATTTGTGCCAGCAATTCGCCCAGGCGTGCGACTTTCGTGTCGAGCGTCGCATTCGCGCGATTTGCTCCTTCCCCCGGCACGGGGGAAGGTCGGGATGGGGGTGCGTCAGCAAGAACGGGCAGTCCAAATCCCATCGTGTTCACCCTCTCTCCAACCCCTCTCCCCTCAAGGGAGAGGGGCTGACCGTGCGACGCCGAAACAGTGGCGATGGCTGATTAACTGCTCCCTGATACGTTTCCGAAAAATCGCCGAGGGCTTTCACCGCGTCCTGAATGTTGCGATCCGCGCGCACGGCAAACGCATTGAAGCCCACGCGCTGCATATAAAACAATTGGTCGCGCAGCACGTCACCAATTGCGCGTAGCTCGCCCTTGAATCCATAACGGCTGCGCAACAGCGTGGCAATCGAGTAACCACGTCCGTCGGTGAATTTTGGGAAATTCACCGCGATCACCGTTAATCGCTTGATGTCATCGGCCAGCTCGACGGGATCCTGATTGCTGTCGAGCCAAACACCCAGTGGTTGCCGGCCTTCGATCAATGCGTCGCGTTGCGCGTGCCACACATTGAGCGGCACAATAATTTTGCCCGGTGGCAGCGAAACGGCAGCACCGTCATCACTGGCGGGAATCAATGCCCAATCGTCGGCAACCACCGCACCGTCGCGAATAATGTAGGCAACATTAGACATTGGCTTCCTCAGCTTCGCTGTGATGGATGTTCTTGCCGTATAGGCGTGTCTTGAACGGCTGCAAACCCACGCGCTTGAAGGTGGCGAGAAAATCCTCATCTTCGAAACGCAGCTCAACGTAGGTGTTGATCAGTTTCTCGACCACATCCGCCATGTCATCTTGCGCGAACGACGGTCCAATCACCTTGCCCAATGCAGCATCCAGACCTTGCGAGCCGCCGATGGTGACCTGGTAAAACTCTGCGCCGTGTTTGTCCACGCCAAGAATGCCGATGTGGCCGACGTGATGATGGCCGCAGGCATTCATGCAACCGGAAATATTGATGGCGATATCACCGATGTCGAACAGGTAGTCGAGATCATCAAACCGGCGCTGAATCGCCTCGGCAACCGGGATCGATTTCGCATTCGCGAGCGAGCAAAAATCACCGCCGGGGCAGGAAATGATGTCGGTAAGCAGACCAATATTGGGCGTCGCAAAGCCGATTTCTTTGGCTTTTTTCCACACCGCAAACAAATCGGATTTTTTCACATCGGCCAAAATCAGATTCTGCTCATGCGAAACACGTACTTCGCCATCGCTGTATTGATCCGCTAAATCAGCCACCGCGTCGAGTTGCACATCGCTCGCGTCGCCGGGCGCGACACCGGTTTTTTTCAGTGACAACGTCACGGCTGCGTAGCCGGGCCGCTTGTGGGTAAACACATTGCGCGTGACCCAGCGGGCAAACGCCTTGTTGTCGAGTTGCTGATTTTCAAAGTCAGCACAAATGTCAGGCAGGTTTTCATAGATTGGATCGACAAAAAATGTCGCCACGCGATCAACTTCGGCTTGCGTTAACGTCATTGGCCCATCTTTGAGATTGGCCCATTCGGCGTCGACCTCGGCGGCGAATTGCGTTAGCCCCAGTTGCTTGACCAGGATCTTGATGCGGGCTTTGTACAGATTGTCGCGGCGGCCAAAACGGTTATAAACGCGCAGTATTGCGTCCAGATAGGTGAAGAGATGTTCGCGCGGCAAATACTCGCGAATGACATGGCCGAGAATTGGCGTGCGTCCCAGCCCGCCACCAACGAGAATGCGGAAGCCGACCTCGCCTGCGTCATCACGAACCGCGTGCACGCCAATATCGTGGAACAGCGTGCCGGTGCGATCCTCTATTGCACCGTTGACCGCGATCTTGAACTTGCGCGGCAAATAGGCAAACTCCGGATGAAACGTCGACCATTGGCGTATCAGCTCAGCAAACGGCCGCGGATCGATCAGCTCGTCATGCGCGATGCCGGCGAATTGGTCCGACGTGGTGTTGCGAATGCAGTTTCCGGAAGTCTGGATGGCGTGCATTTGCACTGTCGCCAGATCGGCAAGGATGTCAGGGATCGTGTCGAGCGTTGGCCAGTTGAACTGAATGTTTTGGCGGGTGGTGAAGTGCGCGTAGCCGCGATCATATTTCCGCGCAATGGCGGCAAGCATCCGCAGTTGTTTTGTTGCCAGCAGGCCGTATGGAATCGCCACGCGCAACATCGGCGCGTGCTTCTGAATGTATAGGCCATTTTGTAAACGCAGTGGGCGAAATTCCTCTTCACTTAGCTCGCCTGCGAGAAAGCGCCGGGTCTGGTCGCGAAACTGTGCGACGCGTTCGTCGACGATGGTTTGGTCGTACTGATCGTATTTGTACATATCGCGCTGGAATCGTGGCTACGCATGCCTCTGCGATCCACAAATTCCTTGCATCCAATATTTAGAAGTCTGGATGTTAACGTTCGGCGCTATATATGCATAAATACTTTATTATTGATTTATATGCTATTTGGTTATATCTGAAAGGCTGGATAAACAGACGTTCCAGCGCGATTACTTTGCTTGCAGCGATTTAATTTCGAAGTATTTTTCGATCAGGTGCGCATCATCAAAATGCCTTCTGCCCACGAACGCGGTGGCGTGGTGACCCCATTGGCGCATTTGGCCGGCGCTGGCAATCCCCATCGGCCAAAAAAGGAAACGCTCACCACGATCTGACCCCGCTACCAGACCATTGGGCTGATAGAGACTATGCGTCGTCATCGCACCGCCAACATCGGCTTGTCCAGCACTGAGCAAGGCCTCATTTGCAGCCAGTGAAAATCTGCGCGCCAGCGGTGATGGTGGCGCGGCATCGAGCCAAACCAGATAGTGCGTCCGCGATGCCAGCCACACACGGAGCCGCTGGCCAATTTCTATTTGCGGGAGCTTGTCAGGCACGAACGCCCATTCTTCCAACGTGGTCGGCGCTGGCCGCGCGATGGCTTCTGCCACAGGAAAAAACAGGTGGTAGCAACCACATGCGTGCGCGCTGTCAACCAGCACGATCTCACCATTGGGAGCGAAGGTGAGCCGTACCATCACGCCGTCGAGCCGTCCTGATAGCAAATCGAGGAGATGATCGGCGGGGCGCTCCGGAAACCATAGCGTGTAGGTGAGTTGCAATAAGGTTGCCTTGCCGTAGCGGGTGAAATCCTGACGCACATAGATGGCTGGAGAGGTAATATCCACGGGCATCTCCGGGCTATTTTGCAGGTAGTTTTTGAGATGCGGCGGCGCGTTCAGGCGGCCAAACTTGTCGGCAGCACCAGTGGTTTCAACGTTGAATATCGGCGCATGCAATTGCGACAAAGCGTCCAACGCTTTCGCGCTCATCAGTGGGATTCCCAATGCGTCGCGCGGTATCGATTGCGGATTGCCCGACGCGTGTTGTGACGTGTCCTCGATTTGCGCAATCGCGTAATCCTGCCAACGATCTCGCTGTGGCGGCGCGGCACGCATGCGTGCAAATGCATCCAGCGTGTTGCTTTGCCATGCGCGCACACCGGACAAAAATGGAATTTTTGCGAGCGGATAAATGCCGACAGCACGCTGCAAGAAAGAGTAACTGTCCGGCACCATTGCCCGACTGCGCAGGATCGCAAGGCGCGCGGGCGACGCGAGGTCGGCGCTTGCCAGCAACTCACCGCAGGCGCGCATGCGTGATGAAACGGCAGTGCGGTCTGCGGCCAAGCGCGTCACCGCAGCAGCAGGCAGATTGGCGATCTCGACACCGCGTCGTTGCGCACCAAGCTGGGTGAGCCGCTGAAGCCAGGCCGCCCATTTCTGCTGCGAATCCAGCTCATCACGAAACGACGCAAGAAATCGACTCATCCGCAAATGTGGAAAGTCAGGCAGCCGCACCGCCTCGGCGTCACCAACACCGGTTTCAGCAATTGCAGCGTCGAGACTCGCCAACCAGTCAATGCACGATTGCTCGTCGGCTGACCGGTCGAACGTTGCAGGAGGTGAAGGTGATGCGCGCTGCTGCAATGTTGCGCAGCCAGTGAGCAGAACTACCAGCGCAGATGCAACAAGCTTGAACGCGGTCAAACGGCACATGTCGAGACTGGGCTGCACTGCGATCTACTTGGGCGCTTTCAACAATTTCGGATCGATGCCTTTAAGAATCGGCACGAGCTGGTGCAAAAATTCTTTCAATGCCGAGGTGCGCCGCCAAATCATCGCGATCCGCCGATGCGGCGCGGGCTCGCTAAAAGGCACCAGACAGACACCCGGCGCGCTTGGTGCGGGCGCATGCACAGAGAGCGCGGGCAGCAAGGTGACACCGACATTGGCGCTGACCATATGCCGCAGCGTTTCAAGACTGGTTGCGCGAAATCCCGATTTCTCGGCCGCACCGGTCATGGCGCAGACCTCCAGCGCCTGATCGCGCAGGCAATGGCCATCATCGAGCAACAACAGACTCTCGGTCGCGAGATCGGCAAGCTTTACCCGGCGGGCTTTGGCCAAACGATGATGCTTCGGTAGCGCCAGCACAAACGTTTCTTCAAATAAAAATTCCGCATGCAAAGAGTCGTCGTGAATCGGCAGCGCCAGCACACCGGCATCGAGCTCGCCGTCATGAAGTTTTTTCAAAATGACTTCGGTCTTGTCTTCAACCAAAATCAATTCGAGTTTTGGAAAACGTTTGACAATGTTTGGCACCACGTGCGGCAGTAAATACGGTGCAAGCGTGGGAAAAATGCCGAGGCGAACCATGCCCGATTCCGGATCTTTTGCCCGCCGTGCAATCGCCTTGATCTCGTCGGCCTCACGCAAAATCACCTTGGCCCGTGCGACCACGGCCTCGCCGACTTCGGTTAGCAAAACATTGCGCGGATTGCGCTCCACCAACGCCATGCCCAGTTCATCTTCAAATTTTTTCAGTTGCGTCGATAGCGTCGGTTGCGAAACAAAACTCGCCTCCGCCGCGCGCCCGAAATGTTTATGGTCGGCCAGCGCCACCAGGTAGCGCAAATCACGCAAGTTCATTTTGTCCTCGTCCGACGCGATGGGTTTAAGCAATCAGCAAAAATGCGGTCTAAACGACGCAACCGTATTGATTGATATTGTAGATGGAAATATTGTTATTTTTGTATTTCCATCAATCGCGCCAGCGACAAATGCGGAGACCAAATATAGCCGTCCCGCGGGTCGATGATTTTATTTAGAGGTTGGGCAACCACATGCCCCTCGTGGCGCCAAAAATACCAACGCCCATTGCGATCGTGAGGACAAAAAGTCCAGCCGCCACGGCGACGCGCATTTGTGCGCTACCGCGATCCCGTGTGCGCAGGTAAATTTCAAGCAAGGCAAGCGGCAAAAGGTATTGCG